>CANPIM010000011.1 GCA_947574135.1 uncultured Lachnospiraceae bacterium | reverse complement strand
TACCGTTGGAAAGACGTACTCTGGCGATCTTACGAAGAGCAGAGTTGGGCTTCTTGGGGGTCGCCGTCTTTACAGCTGTACAAACGCCCCGCTTCTGCGGAGCAGAAGTATCAGTAGCTCTTTTCTTCAGAGAGTTAAATCCTTTCTGCAGAGCAGGAGCTGTGGACTTCTTTACAGATGTCTGTCTTCCCTTTCTTACTAACTGGTTAAATGTTGGCATTCCTTTCACCTCCTGTAATAGTGGCAGGCATGTATGCCGGCCCTGGTCAGGTTGCTTTGTCATTCATCAACAGATGGCATGCAAAAAAGTGCGCTTTCACGCATGCCAGATAATTATAGTAAAAAAGCCTTTTGCTGTCAAGAGTTTTTTCGACGTTTGCAAATATTCTGTTTCCAACTTGTGTTTCCATCGTGTCTCAATGATATTATTTTCTTCCAAAAGCCTGCTCCAGGCGAGCCAGCGCTTCTTCCAGACATTCATAACGATTGGCGTAGCAGATCCGAAGAAAGCCTTCCCCGGCGGGTCCAAAGGTACTGCCCGGCGCCGTGACCACATGGGTCTTTTCCAGGATCAGATCAGCCACCTCCATAGAAGTCCTGCCAAAGGCTTTTACATTGGGAAACACATAAAACGCTCCCTTGGGCCATATGCAGGAAATTCCCTTGATCCGATTCAAGCCCTTCACCATCAGGCTGCGGTTACGCTCATACGCCTGCCGCATCCTCTCCACATCCTTTTCTCCCCTTTTCAGGGCTTCCACAGCAGCCAGCTGAAAGGCCTCATTGATGCTGGCAATCATATTTTCGTGGAGCTTAATCAGGTTTGCCATAATGCGCTCATTGGCACAAATATAGCCGACCCTCCAGCCGGTCATGGCATAGGTTTTGGAAAAGCTATTGACCGTGACTACATAGTCCTCCAGTTCCGGCAGAGCGGCCAGACTTCTGTGAACAAAGCCATCGTACACAAACTTCTCATAGGGTTCATCGGATATGGCATAAAGCTTATATTTTCTGAGCAGGCCGGCAATTTCCATAAGCTCCCTCTCATCCAGCACGGCTCCCATAGGATTGGAGGGAGAATTGACAATAATAAGCTTTGTTCTGTCCGTAATCAGGGGCTCAATAATGTCTGCAGTCATCTTAAATTCATGCTCCTCGTTAACCGGAGCATAGACAGGGATCGCATTCACCATCTGGATCTGTCCCGTATAATCCGGCCAGCTGGGACTAGGCAGGATCACCTCGTCTCCCGGATCAACCAAAGCCACCATCAAAAGCATCAGGGCCTGGGTGGCTCCTGCCGTTACAATCAGATTTCTGTCCGGATCGCATTTGATCCCGTTCTCCCTCCAGAGCTTTTCCGCAAGGGCATCACGCAAGGGCTTTATGCCCGCGTTAGGCGTATATTTGGTTCTGCCCTCCTGCAGCCCCTTGATTCCTGCCTCTATGATATGATCCGGTGTGATAAATCCCGGCTCTCCCAAGGTTAAATTAATGGTATCCGGATATTTAGACGCCTTCTCAAACATGTTTCTCACCCCGGACGGTAAGACATTCTGTGCCGCAAGACTAAGCTTTAAGATCTCTTCCTTCATTATGAAATCCCCCTTCTTAATCATAAGTCCAGTTCATATCCTTTTTCAGTATACTCCCTCACATACTGAACCATCACCAGGCTTCCGCTCACCAGAGCCTCTTCATCAATCATAAAATCACAGGTGTGAAGCTCCTGAACACAGCCCTTCTCCCGATTTCCTGTCCCTAAATGAAAGATCGCTCCCGGCTTTCTTGTTGAAAAATGCGCAAAGTCCTCCGAGCTCATCCTCCGTCCAATCTCCTGAACCCGGGAAGGACCAAGGGCGTGAGTGGCAACCTCCCTAATCCTCGCTATCACATTTCCGTCATTAACTACAGGGAAGGTACTGATCCGGTCATCAAAACGAACCTCCCCGCCCAGCTCCTCGGCCGCGTGGCGGCAAATCAGCTTAATGCGGGAATCCAAAAGTTGTTCCACCTCCATATCATAGAACCGCAGTGTAATCAGCATCCTGGCTTCCCCTGCAAGGACATTGTGGGCGGTTCCCCCATGAAGAGCAGAAATAGCCAGAACATACTCACTGAAGGGGTCCATCTCACAGCACTTGGCCATCTGAATTCCCCCATAAGCCTTGACTGCCATTGCAAGAGCATCCTGTCCCCTCTGCGGCCGGGTAGCATGACAGGATCTTCCGTGAAAGGTCACAGTATAAGGATGGCAGCCTGCATGAAAGGCCCCGGAGCAGATCCCAATATGGCCGCTGGGAATCTCATTATTCACATGAAGCGCCAGAATCTCATCTACGTCCTCCGCTACTCCCCGGTCTGCCATCATCTTTGCACCGCTGATCTCTCCCTCCTCCGAGGGCTGAAAGAGAAGCTTCACCCTACATTTGAGCTCCCCCTCCAGCCGCTTTAAAATGCGGGCCGTCCCCAGAAGCATGGCTGTATGGGCGTCATGTCCACAGGCGTGCATGCTCCCGGGATTGCGGGAGGAAAAACAAAGTCCTGTATGCTCTTCTATGGGCAACGCATCCATATCCGCTCTTAATCCCACCGTCCATCCCTTGCAGGCTTCATTGATGACTGCAACCACACTGCCTTTCCCAAATTGCTCCGTATAGGCGATCCCCCTAGCCCTTAGCTCTCGCTTTACCAAATTCACCGTGTTTGTCAGCTCAAATCCCACCTCCGGATACCTATGCAATTCTCGTCGTATTCCAAGGATATATTCCTCATCCTCCGGTAAATAAACCTTCTCCCTCCAAGTCATATAGCCCTTCCCTCCTTGACAGATCGCCCGTACAGGTTATATCAAAAGTTTCTCTTTTCATTAATTGTATCACTATATCATAAATTGTCAACATTTTTAAACTAAGAAAACATTTTAAATATCTGATAACATTTTAGTTCCAATCATCCATGATCCTAACATCATTCACCAACCGTTTGCGCAAACGGAGCCATTTATGCTGAAAGGACCGTGGTTTCTGGACAAACCGGTAACCGTCCGGACAAAAAGGACAACTTGTCTCATTGCCCATGAAAATAAAACTCTCCGGCCAGACACACACTGTATATACGGCCGGAGAGTTTTACCAAGCTTGTCTTTTATTTTATTTTGAGCAGTCCCTGCATGGTATCCTCCTTTGCAGTCTCAATATGTCTTTGCAGGAGGCAAGCTGCATCTGGTTGTCTTTTAAAAATGGCATCCATAAGTATCCTGTGCGACTCAACCAGCTCCCCATTGTCCTCATTTTCTCTCAGGGTAAAGCAGTTAAGCTTTGTAATACAGCGAACCAAGGGATCGATGGTATTCCAGCACTGCAGCAACGGCCGATTCCCAGCTGTTGTCACCACCGCCCTGTGAAAATCCGCGTTGATAATACTGCGCTGCCGATACAGCTCATCCCCCTCATAGGTATACAATTTGTAAAAGTCAGAAAATGCTTTCGTCAAAATCTGGCCATCAATAGAAGGTCTGGCCAGACAGCACAAAACAGCTTCCCGCTCAATCATGCCCCGCACACTGTAAAGATCCCGCACAAATTTCTCTGACACCTGCAAAGGCGCCTTCCGGCCATTGTCCAATACCAGGAGTAAGCCCTCCTTTTCCAGGGTTTGCAGAGCAACCCGGACCGTCCCCCTGGATACGCCGTATTTGCCGGCCAGTGTATTCTCAGCCAGCGGGACGCCCTCTTCAAATTGATTCAATATAAGCCTTTCCCGCATATCCTCCAGAACCATCTCTACGGTGGGAGAACGCTGAAGGCTGCTATTGCCACTTTCCAACTCTACACCTGACCTTTCCCTGCTTTTATATATGTATTTTACTCAATTATAACGAAGCCTTTTCCTTTTGTAAATGTAAAAAACAAACATGGGACTTTTCAAGCCAAGAGAACGCAAATATTCATTTCCATTTCGGATGCTTCTATGTAAAATCGGATGATTTTCCCCAAAATGACAGAAAAAAGCTTACTTTTGATTGCGGATTTCTTATTTGGACATGTATTCTTAGGCCATAGCAGGTGCAACTTACCTATTTCCTATCTTTACAGAAAAAGCAGGAAGGAGATTTTTATGCTAAAGAAAACTAGAAAATGGGATTTGTTCTTCATGGCACTTCCCGGGCTTCTCTTTTTAGCCGCTTTTCACTACGCCCCTCTCTTTATGGGATGGCTGATTCCATTTAAAAAAATAGACTATGCAAAAGGAATTTTAGGCAGCGACTGGTGTGGTTTTGACAATTTTAAATTTTATTTCCAATCTCAGGATGCATTCCGAACCACGAGAAATACCTTGGTATTAAACTTTCTCTTTATTTTCACCACCCTGCTGCTGGCTGTCATCCTGGCCCTGCTTTTATTCCAGCTGGGCAAGAAATCCGTTAAGGTATACCAAACTGCTTTATTTATGCCTTATTTTATTTCCTGGGTTGTGGCAAGCTATATTCTGTACGCACTTATCAGCCCGGAAGGCGGCGCTCTCACCCAGGGCTCTTCTCGGAATCTCTATGCCGCGCCTCTAGCCTGGCCCTGGATACTTTTGGGATGCTATTTGTGGAAAAATATAGGCTATATGACTCTGCTCTTTTATGCCTCATTGCTCAGCATTGACAGCAGCCTGTTTGAAGCTGCCGCCATTGACGGTGCCACTAGAATCCAGCAAATGACCCGTATTGCCGTCCCTCATATGAAGCCAGTGATTATTATGATGGCATTGTTGCAAATCGGAAAAATATTTTACGCGGATTTCGGCATGTTTTATTTTCTGACCAAAAATGCAGGCGCCCTCTATGGGACGACCGATGTCATTGATACCTATGTATTTCGCGCCCTGCGAATTACCGGCGATATCGGCATGTCCTCCGCCGTAGGACTATATCAGGCGATTGTAGGCTTCCTCTTGGTTTTAATCAGCAACCTTCTGGTTAAAAAATCTAATCCGGATTATGCGCTGTTCTAATAAATGCGCAGGCAGAAAGGAGAATCTAATAATGAAAAAAAGTAAAGTCTCACTCCCCCGGAAAAGCATTACCCATATGCTGTTCCTGCTTTTATCTTTGTGCTGTGTGATCCCCATCCTCTATGTGCTATCAGCCTCCTTTACCTCCGAACAGGGCATTTCTGAAAATGGTTATACCTTAATCCCTTCCATATTTTCCACGGAGGCCTATGAATATGTTTTAGCTTCCCCCGAGTCGTTGCTTACCTCTTATGCAATTACTATCACTGTGACCCTCATTGGAACCACCCTTAGCCTTTTGTTGACCAGTATGCTGGCTTATGCCATCTCCCGACGTGATTTCCCCCTGCACAGAAAGCTTTCCTTTCTGGTCTTTTTCTGCATGCTTTTTAACGGAGGAATGGTCCCCTCCTATATCCTTATCACGAAATATTATCATTTAAATGACACCCTTATGGCCCTAATCCTTCCATACACCATTGTTCCCTGGAACGTTTTTCTTATGAGAAGCTTTTTTACGGATCTCCCTCAGTCTCTCCTGGATTCAGCAAAGTTGGACGGATGCTCTGAAATCGGTACGTTTTTCCGCATTGCGGTGCCTATCTCAAAGCCTGCTTTCGCTACAGTGGGCCTGTTTATCGCCTTTGCTTACTGGAATGACTGGTGGCTGTCCATGATGTATACAACAAAAACAGAGCTGGTTTCCCTTCAATATTATCTATACCGTATTATGAACAGTATTGAATTCCTGACAAGCTCCCTTGCCAGCAACGTAACTGTCAACACCTCTCTACTACCAAGTGCAACGGCGCGTATGGCCCTCTGTGTCCTAGCTGCCGGTCCTATGCTTTTGATTTTTCCCTTTTTCCAAAAATATTTCGTAAAGGGTCTTACCGTTGGCGCTGTAAAAGAGTAGCCCCACCACTATGGAATCGATAGTCTGTCTGGGACAGACCTTTGATAAAGAAACATTTCAAAAGTAGAAAGGAGATACAAAATGAGAAAGAAAAAACTGTTTGCAATGCTGCTGTCTGCTACTTTGCTGACCGGCCTTCTGAGTGGATGCGATCAGAAAGCTCCGGAACCAGTGCCCCATATATCCACAGAGGATAGTTCCCAAGAGGAAACTCTGGAGCAGGTCACATTAAAATGGTATGTGGTCAACAATGGTCCGCAGGCCGGGACGGAGGCTGTGGAGGACGCTGTCAATGAATATCTGAAGGATACCCTTAACGTAAAGCTGGACCTGATTGAATACGACTGGGGCAGCTATGAGGAAAAAGTTCGCATGGCCATTGCTTCCGGAGAGGAATTTGATCTTTGCTACACTTCCGACTGGTGCAATAACTTTTATTCTAACGTGAGCAAAAATGCCTTTTATGAGCTGGACGAGCTTCTGGCCCAATATGGACAGGGAATTCAAGAATTTATGCCCCAGGCCGGTTGGGACGCCGCAAATGTAGGCGGAAAAATCTATGCTGTTCCCAACTATCAAAATTGGTTTCGTCAATGTATGGTAGGAGGCTCGAAAGCTGTCCTGGATAATTATGATTTTGATTTAAATACTGTAAAAAGTCCGGAGGATCTGGAACCCTTGCTGGCCCAAATGAAAGCAGACAATCCAGACATGTATCCTATCTGCAACGGTGGGCAGGCCGGTATTGCCGGTAAATATCTGCTCAACAAAACTTACGATCCCATTGCAGGACAGGGACTCCCGGTGGCCGTGGATTTAACCGACACCTCTTATCAGGTGTATAATCCCTACGCCACAGACGAGTACCTGCAATTCTGTACTACCATGTATGAATGGAATCAAAAGGGCTACTTTCGCCGTGATTCCGCCACTATGAGTCAAGATGCCGCCAGACGCGACGCCAAATCCGGAAAAACGGCTTTGTCCTACTGGGTCTATAAGCCGGGTATCCTGGAAAGCTATTTTAACGACCGTTATGGAACCTCCTGTATTTATGCCACCACCGGAGATCCCATTATTACAACCGGTTCTATCACCGCCACATTAACGGCCATCAGCAGAACCTCAAAACATCCGGAGCGGGCTATGATGTTCCTGAACGCAGTAAATACAGACCCCTATCTCTATAATCTCCTCTGCTTTGGCATTCAGGGCGTTCACTACACCTTAGACGAAACCGGAACCTATGCCATTCCCGTGGAAAACTCCGGCTATGACCCCAACATTGATTGGGAATTTGGCAATCAATTTCATGCATACTTGCGGGAAGGCCAGGACGCAGACTTGTGGGAACAGACAATGGCTATAAATGAAAGCGCCGTTACCTCTGTAGCCTGCGGTTTTTCCTTTGATATTACTCCGGTCTCTGCTCAGATGACAGCCATACAGAGTGTTATGGAGGAATATGAGACATCTCTGCAGACCGGAACCTTGGAACCTGCCTCTGGAATCGCAGAAATGAACGCAAAGCTGGAGGCAGCCGGACTCTCCGACGTCCTGGCCGAAGCCCAACGTCAGATTGACGAATGGGCAACAGAAAATAAAACAAAGACACCTTAACACAGCCAGTTGCCATTTGGCTTCCAAGTTTATGCAAAACCTCTTTACTTCTGAGAGGTTTTGCATCACTCCGCTTTTTGCTGTGTAATATACTGTTTTGGCGTAATTCCGTAGTATTTTTTGAAGAGCTTGTAAAAATAGCTCTCATTATCAATCCCCACACTCTCTGCTGCCTCACTGACAGACACATGATTTAGGAGAAGCTCTGCGGCATGTGTCATGCGTACCTTCAAAATATACTCATGAAATGACATGCCAGACAAATCATGAAACTTTTTCAAAATGTACTTTGCCGTCAGATTCAGACGCTTCTCCAAATCAGTGGGGGATAAACTGCTGTTGGAATAATTCTGATCCACATATTCACAGACAGACTGCAAAAACTGCACATTTTTATTCGCCTTACTCTGGGCCTCAATCTCAGAGAGCGCTGAAAGGAGAAATGCCTTTATCTTTTCATAGAATTCATCCACATAAGTAAAGCCGCCGGCCAGATTGGTCAGCTTCTCATAATAAGCCGCCTGGACGCTTTGCAGAAGTACACCTGCTGCACGCAGCTCCAGATTCATTCGATGGGTCAAAGAAAAGATGCAAAAATGAACATTCTCGTATTTAAGCTTTTGCGTTTCTTTCTGGAATTGGGCCAAGACTTCGCTGATTTTATGGGGTTTTCCGGACTGCATAGCCTCATGTAAATCATCATACAGCCAGGCCGGAAAATCCACCGCAGCATTTTCAAGATTAGGCCCGATATTTTTCCAGGTAAGAATCACCCTTTTCCCAAACAGAATGCGGTATTCTGCCAGGTTTTGTGTCTGGGCAAAGGCGCTTCCCAGCTCCTGAACATTTTTCACCGGTTCGCTGTAAAAGGCCGAAAAAGTAAAGCTGAAATAAAGGCCAACATACCGAAACAGCTCTGACAGTTTCCGGTTTAGACCTCCCCAGCTTTCCCTCCTTCCTAAAATCAATGCTATTCCGTTTCCGGAAGGTACTGCCTCCATATAATAGCTCTCATGAAGAAGCTCTGTAGAAATATTTTGCAGGACAAACAGG
This sequence comes from uncultured Lachnospiraceae bacterium, assembly GCA_947574135.1. Taxonomy (GTDB): domain Bacteria; phylum Bacillota; class Clostridia; order Lachnospirales; family Lachnospiraceae; genus RGIG4284. The sequence continues at coordinate 51,752 of CANPIM010000011.1, read as the reverse complement.
TTCAGCTCCATTTCATTTTCTCCTGCCAAAGCCCCCGGAAGATCCGGCAGCAAATACAGAACTCTGAGCTCCTTAGCGCTCTCCTCCGCTAGCCAATGTCTGGAGAAATTCTTTTGAAGCTGCAGGAATGCATCCTTTTTTCCTGCCAACAGCTGATCCAGATGATAACGCAGAGGATAATTATTGTGAAAGCCTGTCTGACCAGGAAGATATGCGGAGGACCGCCGGTAGATCTCCTTAAACTGTTCAAATTCATTTGCCCCATGGCTAATGACATTGCTGCCATTTAACTCATTTACATGCTGAATCAGAGAGTATACCGGGCGGTATAAAATATTGGTAATCCACCAGATTAACAGCAGGTAAAAAAGGCTGCTGACACCTACAATGAGAAAAAAGGATTTTTGAAGCCCGTCAATGTCGGAAAAAACAGCGCCCTCCTCCTGCAGCATTACCACATCCGTTCCATTTTCTCCCAGAGCAGCAAAAGAAACAATGTAGGGGACATTTTGAATTTTCTGCGTAAAGGAGCCGGAATACCCATTTTTCTCCCTGCGCATCATCCGGTATTCCTCCAGAAATTTCTCCTGTACTTCTCCAGGGATGTGAAGGGCAGAGCCGCAAAGTCCGTATTCCTGATCCAGGATAAATATATCCGTATAGGAATTTTCCGCAATGGCACTCTTTGCAAAGCTTTCCAGCATCCAGTTTATGTCCTGATTAAGGATCACAAAGCTAGAGGGGGACTCCTGCGTCATATCATATTCATACATTAAATAGGAAAACACGTAAATATAGCTGTCATCCGTATAGGGAAGATCCATTCTTCTGAAGATGGGAGACAGCTTAGGCTCCTCCTTATTATCCCGCACAAACTCCAGAGAATCATCTCCGTCGTTGGACAAGGTAGAGTAAAGCTTTTTCTGCTGACTGTTATACATACCGATGGAATGTAATGACGGATACACTGGCAATACAGAGGAGCGAAGCTCCCCAATGCGGCTAATAATTTCCTGGGTGGATGGTTCATTGCTGTAGAGAATGGACTGGGCAGCCTTATCCATATACAGTGACAGGCAAAGAGAGGATACCTCCTGATTATAGTTTCGAAAGATAAACCGGCATTGATCCAGATATGCTTCGTTGGCATCTGTAATGGCCATTCTCATTCTGTCCCTTGCCGTTTTAAATACAAGAAGAGAAAAGGGAACAAAAAACACAACTGCCAATAAAAATAGCATTGTGATGATTCGCCGGTGAAACGAAATTTTTTCCTTTGAAAACATAACATTCTCCCGTGTAGGCTCTTTCGCATGGCTTTTACGACCATGTAAAGATAACACCAATTACTCAAAAAGAAAGTGAGGGTTACACCAACATGAAACACGCATTTGTCAATTTTTCCAAACAAACCGGCATCATAAAGCCCATGCATGCCGTCAATCAGGGTCCCTTTGGAAATTGCCGGGGACTTGGAAACAGAGCCGCCTACATGGAAGCCGGATTTCCCTATGCGCGAAATCACGATTCTGCCTTCTTCTCTGTCTATGGCGGCGAACATGCCCATGATGTGCTGAATATTTTTCCAAATTTTGACGCAGACGAAACGGATCCTGCAAGCTATGATTTTACCATGACGGATCACAGCTGTCTGGACACGGAAAGCAGCGGTACAAAAATATTTTTCCGTCTTGGCTCTAAAATAGAACATGAATTTAAAAAATATCAGACAAAGCCTCCCAGGGATTATGGAAAATGGGCCCGTATCTGTGAACATATCATCGCTCACCTGTGCTACGGCTGGGCAGAAGGTCAGCACCTGGATATTTCCTACTGGGAAATTTGGAATGAAGCAGACGGTCTTGAGCCAGACGGTTCCAAGGCCTGCTGGCAGGGTACCATGGAAGAATTTATCAATTTTTATGAAGTGGTCTCCAAACATCTGAAGCACTGCTATCCGGAGCTGAAAATCGGCGGTCCCTCTTATACGGGGGAGCCTTATTCCTGGAAGCATATAGAGACCTTTCTTGCGGAGGCCGAAAAGCGAAGCATTCCTCTGGATTTCTTTTCCTGGCACGGATACACCACAGACCCTCATCATTACGAGAAAAGCACCGCCCGGGTAAAAACTCTTCTGGATATACATGGCTATGGCCAAGCAGAGCTGATCCTAAACGAATGGAACTATGTCCGCGGCTGGGTCCACCAGGATATGCTGGAGTCCTACAAAGCCATTGCCAATGAAAAAGGCGCGGCCTTTACGGCTGCCTCTATGCTCACTGCCCAGAAATCTCCCATGAATATGTTCATGTACTATGATGCTGGACCAAATGGCGCCTTCAATGGCCTTTTTGCTCCATTTACCTACCAGCCTCAGTTGCCTTATTACGCCTTCTGGCAGTTTAATAAGCTCTATAAGCTTCAAAATGAGGTGGATTCCGGAACCGACTGTGAGGATCTCTATATCGGCGCCGCAACAAACGGCAACGTCCAGGCCATTCAGTTCGTTTATTATTCGGACACCCCAAAGACAGAGGTGCTGGTTGAGCTGTCTCTTCGGGGAATGCAGGAAAACACGGAATTTCTTTGCCTTCTGGTGGATGAGACCCATGCCAATGAACCCATTCGCTCGGATCGCTTTACGGTTTCTGAGGGAAAGCTATATCTTAAGCTTAAGCCCAATTCTGTTTTATTGATTACGGGATCGCCCCTGTCATAATTCTTTTTTGGCCGCCAGTCTATTTACCCCTGGCGGCCAAATCCTTCTCGCCATCCTCTCAAAATCAATCTCATTCCATCACCCCAAAAATATCCACACTCCGAAGCTTCTCTCTGTCCCAAATCCCTCCGCCTGCGTCCAAAAAGGTCACTCCATAGCTGCCAAGCACATCCTTCACACCCACCTGCCAGTTCAGAGGGCACTGAACAAGCTCCACCTGGTTATATTCCGCCTCCTTTAAAGCCTCAAAATCCAGGCTCTCCTGAAAATCCAGCACCAGGGAGGAGCCTGGAGAGCCTGTGGTCTGATAAATGCTCTCATACTCCTCCAGGGGATTTCCATAGACAGAAAGATACCGGTATTTATAGCTTGTATCCAGGTTTAGGGAGGTGATGTTATTTCTGCTGAAATCGCAGACAATCCACTCCTCGCTGTTAAAATGGATGGGCGTATCCATGCCCTGGGTGGTCAGAGCATTTCCGGATAAATCCAGGTATTCCAAAAGCGCCAGGTTCTCCACCCCATCTGTGGTCTCGATCCGGTTATTGGCCGCGGACAGCCCTGTCAAAAGAGCAGAGCTCTCTAAAGGCTTTAGAGACTGTAGCTGATTGTTGTCAATATTTAAGTATTCCAGCATGGGCAAGCCGGCCTGGAAGTTTAGCTCCTCTATTTGATTATTTCCCAGGTACAGCTTTTTGAGACAGGCCACGGATTTTCCCAGCACAGACACATCCGAAATCTCATTCTGACTGAGAAAAACCATTTCCAGAAGGGTGGTGTTTTCAAGTCCGCTAAGATCCCTGATTCGATTGCTGCCAGCCTGAAGCTTGCTCAGCTCTATACATTTTTCCAACCCCTCCAAAGAGGTGAGCTGATTTCCATTGACCGACAATATCTCCAGCTTGGTACAATCCTTTAAAAAAGCCAGATTCGTAAGCTCATTTCCATCCAGGACAAGCTTCACCAGATCGGGACAAGCTTCCAGGGACGGCATGTCCTTGATATGGTTGTCAGAGGCCTGGAGATTTGTAAGCTTGGAAAATTCCTGTAGCAGCGTCATATCCGCGACAGACGTGTCGCTTATAGAGAGCTCTGTCAGAGTTTCCTTAAGGGGAAGAAACTGTTCCAGAGAAGTCACACTCTGATTGCCGCTTACATCCACACAGCACAGGGAGCAGCCGTTAAAATCAAGGGTAGAGATCTGCTCTCCGGTAAGCCCACAGCCTGCCAGGCTAAGACGCGTAAGTCTCTCACTGCTCAAAAGGGGGCTCAAATCCTGACAGGAAATAGCACAATTTACCAGGGAAAGACTGCCCAGATTCTCAAGCCTGGAAAAGGCGGCAATATCCTTCTGGGAGAGCTCCAGCTGGCTCAGATAAATATATTTTTCATTTTTCCCATACCGTGTTTCCCCTATCTTGACCGTTGTAAGGCTGGGTATGATCACGGCTACCAGACAAAGGATCCCCAGGACCACTCCCAGAGCTGCAGCCAAAATCAAGCCCTTTCGCCCTGCGCTTCTTTTCCTGTTTTTCCAGTCCTTGTCTGCCGGCTCCTCCTCTTCCTTTTTTTCACCGTTTATCCAATCTGTCTCCCTCTGCCTGTAGACCTCCTGCCTGTCCTCCTTTTCCCGGGTTTTCTTATCTCCGTCTATCTTCCTCAGAGCTTCCCGGTTGTCCTCCTTTTCCCGGGTCTCTGCCGTTTTCTCTCCCTGTGGCTCCTCCCGGTCCATTTCCTTTTCCGTGATCTTCACTGATTCCTGGGATATCTGCAGCCCCAGGATGGTCTTGATCTCCCGGATCATCTTCTCCATGGCCGCCGCCTTGCTCTCATAAGCCGCATATCGCTGCACATTGGTGAGATAAAAATTAAAGTCATCCTTGAGGGCGCAATTCTCCAGCATAAAGGGAAGCACTGTTTTATTGGCATTTATGGCCTGGTCCAGCTCCCGGGGCACCCATTTGGATTTCTGCGATCTTTCAGACAAGAGTAGAACAAAAATGTCACAGTCCCGAATGGCCTTGGGAATCTCCTGGGCATAGCTTAAGCCCCCCTGAATGCTGGCCGGAGCCATCCAGCAGGAGATGCCGTTATTTTCCAGAGTCATGCGCACCCAGTTGGCATCATCAAACTCCTCGGCCTTATAGCTTATAAAAACGTGTGCGCCTTCACGCATTTCCTCTCCACTCCCTTCTCATCTGGTTCCCACCCGACTGTCCTTTCTCTTTTCTTCTTCCGTCAAATGGGAAAAGCAGACCAGATCGTGATGCATTTTTCCCAGCTCGTTTCTGCTGCTTTTCTCCGGAGAGCCGCTGTAAATATATCCTTCTGACCGCATATAGGCGTTCCACCGCCTGTGCTCCAGCACCTCGATCACGGCTAACTCCTCCGGGGTCAGCTCCTCCTCCGGCTTTTCAGCTCCCGGGATTTTGCACCATTCCCGGGCTCTCATATGAATGGCGGAAGCCACGGAGGAACGGTAATTATACTCATATTTCCAGAATTCCTCCTCCTTCCCCCACTTTTTATGCCGCAAAAGGGCCTCAGCCTCCAGCTGGGAATCCATAATCACCTCCTCGGAGTAAGAGGTCCTAAGATCTCCGATGAAATCTACCCCATAGGACTGCCCCTGGTGATTGGTAATCCCCTTTAGGGCATTCTTTTCCTCAGTGTTAAAGACAATGGCCTGAATCACCGGCTGTGCCCCGTTGCGCTCAAAAAGCATGCGCAGGCCTACGGCTGTGCGAATATTCTCCTCGTCTGTTCCCAGGGCCACAAACACATAGGTGGCTCTGGACAGCTTCCCAATCTCCTCTGCAAATTGCCTGGTCTCCACGGAAATCCCCTGGTGAATCACCATATGATACTGGGCTTCCCCGGGCACATAGACACCGTTATAATCCTTGTGGAGCAGCTCCGGGCACTGAGCCGCAAGCTTCTCCTCCGCCAGGGGATCCTGATCAAATACATGGATCTCAACGCGGTATCCATCCATCTGGCAAAACCAGGTGAGAGCCTTTGCCATGTTGGTCCCGTGCTTTCCCATTCCAACAAGAACCGCCGAGATCTCCTTTACGCCGTCCTCTCCCTCCAGGGCATTTTGAAAGATCTTATTCCCCTCCTCATAGAGGATCCGGTTGATCAGAGAGCGGATATCATTCACCCGCCGTACCCTTACCAGCCCCTTATCGAGAGAGGTCAGCAAAAGCTCCCCGTCCACCCGGGTGGAAAACACATACAAATGGGTGTTTTTCCGGTTCCGGTACTCTGGAATTATTTTCAAGGTCTGATCAATATTTTCCGATTCATCCTCCCCAATAGCAAAAAAATACAGATTTTTTCTTTTGCTGTGAAACCGGAAATCCACCACCTGCATATCCTTTTTAAAGCAAATGGCTCCCATCTCCCGGGCGCGCTCTATCCACTCATAGGACTCCTCGTCGTTCCTCTCGAATACGTCTGTAAAGACAATCCCCCGCCTTTTATTGTGCTCCTGCAGGCTGCAGGCCAATGCCAGGGATTTCTCGCTGAGCTCGGAAAAAATATACACATCCTTAAAATAACAGCATACATACCGTCGGTATGCAGAGATATTCTTAAACAGGGAGAGAACAAAGCCAAAGGTAAGCACCGGCGCCAGCACAAAGAGGACCCCGGCCAGCAATGTATAGGCAGTAAAAATCCAGCCCTCCTCCATGGTAATGTAATCGGTGATAATGGTGAACTCACCGTCCACAACAAAAAGCCGAATGGTATTGTGAATAGACAGAAGAAATATCTTGATAGTTTGAAAGGGTTCCCCTGCAAATATCTGACTGTAAATAGGAAGAAAAAGAACTGCAGCAGCGGCAAACACCGTGGCAAACAGCACATGAAAGGAATTTAAAATACTCCTTCTTTTATTGCCTGTTTTCCCCATAACGGCAGAGCTCCGAATTCCCAAAAACATAATCAGCAGCGCTGCCCAAAAACAGATTTTCCAGCTCATGGCGTGTCCCCCCGTTCTCTTTTGCCCGTTCTTCTTTGTCCTTTTTCTCTAAGCTTCCTCTAAACGCCTACATTTGTTCCTTGCCTGTACCCTTCTCAAACTGAATCCCCACAATTCCCTTTCGGCCCTCTCTCTCCTGCCGGAGCTCCTCCTGTCCCTTTTTATGATTTTCCCGTTTTCTCTCCAAAAGCACGTCTGTCCGGGAGGGAAGCTCCCCTTTTTGGGTAAAGCCCACCGGAGAGGATACGGACAAAATTTGCCCGTCAAACTTTTCCTGGAACACGTCCCGCACAGCCTCCATGCTTTCTTCCTTGCTGATTCCCCCCGTATGCTTAAAGGCCTCGTTGATCTCCGTGGGCACAGGCATAATCCGGCTTCGATCCGCAGATTCATGCCAGGTGAGACGATGCTCCTCCATATACTGCTTCACCTGACTTTTGGACCAGCCCAGCCTCTCGGCCACACACCGAATGGCAATGTCATAGGTGCCGCCCACTCCGTCCCGTCTGGAGGGAATCTCGTCCACTGTCACCACTCCCAGCTGTTGGTCCACAAAGGAGGTAAAATCCGGTTCATTGTGAATATAATCCACCCCGTCTATGCCGTACCGCTCCTTGAGCTCCTTCCCCGTAATGGTTTCCACCACGCCGCCCTTGCTGGTGCGAATCACCGCATCATCGTTCAGGGTAAAATGCCCATGGCCGGGCCTGTCCGGATTTTCCCAGGTTCCGTTCTGCGGAATCCGATCCTTCTGGACATTTTGATGGATAAACTGCTTGATAATCTCGCTCTTACTGTCAGCTTCTCCTCTGGCACCTGCTTCCCCTTTGGCGCCTGCCTCTCCCCTGACAGCTTGTTTTCCCCCTGTATTCCCTCCTTCATACCGGTTTCCTTCCAGATGCATCTCTCGAATCCGGGCGCTTTTCCGGACCCGCAGAGCCAGCATATCCGCAGAAATGCCTCCCACATTTTCCAGCTCCTTGATATGGTCAATCAAATCGTCCAGAGATGAGGCATGAGCCCCCAGGCCATTCTCCGTCTCCCCATAGACCCTTTTCAGATTTTCCGTCTCCTGCTGAATTTGTGCCTTTAAATCCTGAATACCATCCGCCATGCGCCTTAGCTGCTCCACGGCCTCGTAGCTTACACTCCATCCTCCCATACTCTTCTCCGTCTTACTTTGTATCCCCTGCTAATCCTCCGCCCAGACCTGATCCTCTTTTCGCTGCTCCTCCAATTCTCCCTGCATAAGGCCTGCAATTCTTCTGGCCTCTGTGGCCGCCTCCCCGTATTTCTCCTGGCACTTCCGAACCTGTTGATAAATAGGCGCAATGGCCTTATCCTCCTCGCTGAGGCTCTGCGCGCAGGTCCCGGCCAGGCTTTGCAGCTCTGTGGATGCCGTGGACACTTTGGACGCAAACGTCTCAAGCGCCCATATCATCGCCTTATATTTCCCCTCGTCAATTCTGTCTGCCATACTGTTCTCCTCCCCTTTCCGGCTCTTTCCTATCTGCTCCGTCCGCCGCTGGAATACACATTATTCCCTATATGCTGCGCCCGAATCAGAGCGCTTTTCATAAGCTTTAAGACAAGCTTCTTTACGGGAATCTTCCCCTCCTCCTCTATATCCTTTACATCGTTTATGAGCTTTTCAATGGAGGCCGAATGGGCGCCCAGACCTTCCTTATTCTCATCGTACACGCTTACCAGCGCCTCCGTTTCCTGATGAATCTGATTGCTTAGCTCCTCCAGCTGCTGTGCCGCATTGTTGAGAGCCGACACTGCCTGATCCGTTACCGTTACGCTCATGCTCTTTTCCCCCTTTTGTTTTTCATTCCTCTACAGCCGCAGGCCATTGACCGCTTCCCCATTCTCATCCAAATCCCAGCCGTCCCAGCTCACGCCCTGATGAATAAAGGGCCGGAGGGAATACTGCTCCAGGGCATTGCTGTAAAGACAAATCCGCTCCGGCAATTTGGATGCGGCCTTGGAGCCCAGAAGCTCCACCGAATCATTCGCCGACAGCTGGAAGGTCAGCTTATGCCGGAAAAGCTCCTGCTGTAGCTTGGTATTCTTCAAATCTGCCAGCTGGTTCAGATATAGCATAAAATGATAGCCAAACCGACTGCCCTGGCGGACAATGTATCGGAAATCTTCTATGGCATTGTAGGCGCCGTCCTCCGGGGAAGGCTCCTTTGCTTCCTCTTCCCGGGGCTCCTGCCCTTCCATATTTTCCCATTTTTCGCCGGTCCCTGCCTGTATCTCATCCGGCGTTTCCGCTCCCTGGGCATCCTCCTGCTGCTCCTTGGGTATTTGCTCCGGATTCTCAGACGCTCCCTGGTGGCTTCTCATATATTCCTTGATAACCCGATCAATCTCCTCCATAATCTCATCCATGGATTTCCCCTGCTCCAGGCCCTCCTCCATAATCCTGTCCGATATCTCCTCCGTGGCCCGGGCAACATCTAACACCTGGTCAAGCTGTTCCTGCTCCTCCTTGGTTCGAACCGTAAGCTCCTTTATCTCCTGGGCTGCCGGCTTTTCTCCCTGCTTTTTGGACTCTGTTCCCCCAAAATCAATCAGCTCAAAATCGCTGCAAATCTGCTCCATGCCAATGAGTACCACCAGCCGGCTGCCCATCTGCTTGTTCTGGATTCTCTCCCACAGATCACGGATTTCCCCGCAGATCTCTCCCAGGGTAGTGCTGACCCTCCAGTCCGCAAACTGGCTGTCCCGGTAAGCCCGATACAGGCGGTTCTTGCTGTAGGCCCAGACCTGTACCTCCCCCTGCTGAAGGGCAAAGGATTTCATGGTCGTCAAAAGCAGGGACATGGCGCAGGCCTGCTCCGCTCCCCGGGCCAGAAGAAGCAGGTTCTCCCGGGATTCATTGCTCACCGTCAGGACCTCCGCCTGGGACATGCGCCGGGGCGTGCCCAAAACCATAAGGACATCCTCCTCCGACACGTCAAAGGAATGCTCCTGTCTATAATTTTCCAGAATTTTCCAAATCCAATCCTTCCCAAAAGCCCGGTAGCTGTTTCCGTCCACAATCACAGGATGCTTATCCACATAGCTGTCCGCGCCTCCCACCATATACTCTGCCCGGGTCACCGGCTGCATACGGGCATTAAGCTTCTGAATCCAGGCTCTCTGGGGAGCCAGCGCCTCGTCTCCCTTCCCCTGAAAATACATGACCTGCAGCCGCTTAATGTATACATGGTCCCCATCCCGGTATTTGGACAGGGCAAAATGGGGAGGCAGGGCCTCCATCCAGTTTTTCACCTGCTCTGTCCGCTGTCCGGAGGAAACCTCCAGGGTCTCGTTGATCTCGCTGTAGGAATTCTTCATGGCAATCCGGGTCTGAATCTGGTCCTTGGCCGTCTGGGTGAGACCGGCAATTCCCTTGGTAAAGGTCTGGCTGGAAAAAATAAACTTGATTCCCAGGGCTCTGCCCTTAGCCAGCAGGTTTTGAAGCTTAAGCTTATAGGTCTCGGACTCGGAAACCGACTGGGACATAATGGAAAATTCATCCAGAATCACGAAAATAACCGGCATATAAATGTCCCTGGGAACATTTTCCACCTTCTTCATATCCCGGTGCTCCATGAAAAACCGCTGGCGCTCCATCATTTTTTCTGTAAGCTGATCCAAAAGATCATAGACCAGCTCCGGAGACTCATCCAGCAGAATATATTTTACATGGGGCGGCATGGGATCTATATACTGGGCAAACTCCGACATTTTAAAGTCCGCCAGCCACAGCTCCACATCATCCGGATGATAATCCCGCAGAATGCCTGTGATAATGGTGTGCAGCAGGGTGGACTTTCCCGATCCGGAGGCGCCCATAAGATAGGAAGCAAAATTCTCATTGTCAAAGGAAATATTGTGCACTGCATCCTGGGAATCCACCCCATAGGGCACAGAAATGCTCTTTTTTCCCCGCACGTAGGGAGGAATCTCCTCCATGTCCACCCTTCTGGTGTAAACCGTGCCCAGGGCGCTGCTCTCCACCTGGTGCTCCTCCACGGACTCCACGTACCGCTCTGTAAGCCGATGCTTAAAGGGATACCAGGTAAACTTTCGCGACTCTTCATTTCCAAAGGCAATCCTGGTGTCTCCCCCGGTCATCTCCACCCGGATCACATCCTCCCCGATGTACTCGGACAAACCGAAATCCGAATCCACCTTGGCTGAGATTTTCACGGCAATAAAAGAAATCCCGTACCGCTCAAAGTTAGAGACAATCTTCTTGAGATAGGTGTTGGCCTGCCCCTCAAAGGCTCCCGGCCAGCCCACAAACACCACGAGAGAGCGGGGAAGCTGCTTTTCCTTTACCGCCTCCCGGTTGTATTCCGCCACGGAATCATAGGTGTCCAGAATCTCATCGATATCGTTAAAGGAAGCCACCAGGCCCTCCAGAGTCGTGAGTATCTGCTCCTGATTTCGGGGAATGGGCTCCAAGGCAAAGGTCCCCTCCAGCTGCCTGAGCGAGCCGGCCAGCAGGGAATTCTGCCGCAGACCGTCCACAATGTACACCTTCCGACTACAGGCAGGGCTTTTGTCTATAAACTGAAATATCAGGTTCCGGATACCCGCATCCATTTCATTCATTCGGCTTCGGGCAGGCACACAGGCCACGGTCATGGCAAACTCCCGGCCCGTGTACATTTCCTCTGCCGGGAAAAAGATCTGTCCCGCCTTATCATCATAAAAAATACCCAGGGAATCCTTTAGTCTCTTTTGAAGCTCCCCCTCAATGCCCAGAGAAACTCCATAGGCCCCGGGAACCCAGGTATCCGGCTCTGTCTCTGGATCCTTATAGACTGCCGGACAGTCCTCATAGAGGAAGGCCTGGTTGGCAGCCTTTACCTCCATAAGAAAACGGGACATCTGTTCCCCCTCCACATAGCCCCGCAGGCGATCCCCCAGTCCACGCTTCTTTTCCTCCAGCTCCCGGATGGTCTCTGTGGCGCCCCTGGACATGTCTGCCTCCAGCTCCTGGATCCGCTGCTCAAACTCCTGCTTCTTTCTGCCAAGAAAGCACAGATCGCACTGAGCCACCGCGTAGACACGCTGGGCATAGGGGTCATCCGGGGTAGTGGGGTCATCCTGAATCATGGGATCAATCCGCATGGCCCACTGTCGGAGCCGGTTTAAGTTCACCCGGTATCCGGGAGGTGCCTCGATAGTCAAAACATTCTTGCTGGAAAGATTTTTCTCCGCCAGCTGCCGAAACCCTTCTATTTTCAGCATATATTCGTCGATCCGCTCCAGCTGCTTTTTCAGGTTATCAATGCGGACCGGAATCTCGTTGCTGTTTCTGTCCGTGATTCTGGCTATGGATGCGTCTATACCGGCCATCTGCTCCGAGACAGCCTTCACCTGACGGTATATCTCATCATACATTTCAAGCAATGTGCTCATACAGATACCCCTCTCTCTCCATGGTTGTTAAATGGGCGGAAAAATCTTGAAGGGCGACAGCCGGACAAGAGAGAAATCCTTGACCAGCGGATACCTTTCACAATACAGGCGGAAGCCCACACCATAGATATCCTCCCGGCTGTTTGCCAGCATTTCCTGCTGCTGAGCGTAGGACACCTCCCCAATGAGATACAGATATTGAATAGCCGCCCACATGGCCATTCCCTCATATACAATGTCCCGCTTCCACTTCTCCGGATAATTTCTCCGAATGGCCCCATCGTTCCAGTTGCTGTACTGCCATACATGGGTCATCTCATGGACCGTGGTGTCAATGGTGGCCAGCCGGGGACTTCCGTTTTCCACATTCAGACTGAACATGCCATTGTCCCTCTGGGCATAGCCCACCACCCGGCTGGTGACTCCCGTGGTGGGAGTGTACACGCTGCCAAAGCCCCTGGCAATCTTATTGGCATCCAGGGTTCTCACGGAAATGGGCACCTTATAATCAATTCCGAAAAGATTTTCCATCATATGGAGGGTCTGATAAAAGAGCTTTTTAAACTCCTCTACAGAATTAATGGCCGTAGCGCTGCATTCGTTGCACTGAATCCGGCCGTCGCTGAGCCGCTCATAGCTGACCCCGCTAAGAGGCACCCCACAAAAATCACAGTGATTCACCGCGTCAAAATCAATGCCCATGGTTTCCTGGGTCTTACGGCTCCGGGCCTTGGTAAAGGAATTGTTGTTAAAACCCCGGACTGTCAGAAATCTGCGCACATCCTCAATGCGGATCCGCTCGTCAATATCCTCAAATCCGAATTTCAGGTAGCATTCCTCCTGGTACCGGCTCTTCTCAATCTCCGTGATTCCCAGCTCCGCAAAGCAGTCGTTAAGGTATAGATCCGTGTCACTGTTGCTGCTGGTGTCAAAAATATCCGTGCCGTCTATGGCCACATAGTCCGGATCCTCGTCCTGCTCCGGCGCCCAGTCTCCGCTTTCCGCAAAGCTCCATTTACTCTCCGGCGTCCGGCCCTCCGGCTTAGAAGGCCTCTCTGATTTAGAAGATCTCTCTGGAGCTTCCTCCGGGGGAGCGATGCTTTCTTTGTACTCGGCGATCCGGCTTTCCACGGCTTTTTCTCTCACTGCCTTATTTTGAGAATTATTCTCAATTTCTCCGTTCTCTCCGGAGACTTCGTCCATGGCCGTTGCCTCCGCTACTGTTTCTGGCTCAGCTTCCGAATCCTCTGCCCGGGACACTGCCTCCACAGCCATTTCCGGTGCCGCCTCCGGCTCCTCCGCCTGGGACACTACCTCGCCAATCGCCTCCGGCTCTGTCTCCGCCTTCGGCTCCTCTGCCCGGGACACTGCCTCCACAGCCATTTCCGGTACTGCCTCCGGCTCCTCCGCCTGGGACACTACCTCGCCAATCGCCTTCGGCTCCTCCGCCTCTTCCACAGGCTTTATCGTCTCACCCTTGGGCTTCCTGGTAAACCATCCGGCATTTTTGGTCCCGGACTCTCCCGGATCTCCCTCCGACACCTTCTCTCTCCCGGCTTCTCCCGGATTTCTCTTGGGCGCTTCCTCTCCCCGGCCGCTCTCTTCCCTCTGCGCCTTGGAGGGCTTCTCTTTCTCCGTCTCCTCCACAGACTTGATGACCACATCCTTCTCCTTCTTTCCGTCGGAGAGGCGGACAATGCTCTTGATCTTTTCCCAGCGCCGCTTTTCCTTCTCCTTGTCCCTCTTGGGGAATTCCACGGTGTGTACAGAAGGATCCTTATAGGCGGGCTATCTCATCTTTTCAAAATGCCAGTTAAGATAATCGGTTATAAGCTCCAGAAGCGGAATCAGGTTCTTCTCCACCACATCCAAAAGCCCCAGATCCAGCTCGCTGTCCTCTATCATATACAGATATTCCCCGTCCACCTGGCCTCTAAGGCCATAGATCATATAGTTCAGCATACCGCTGATATCCTCCGGCACCACCGTGGTAACCGCCAGGTACTGCCATGCATTGGGAAACAGGGAGCGGAAGGTTTCCGAGATCAGCATACACAGGGTAAAGCGAATCTTGTCATCGCTGTCCGGAAGCTTAATCCGCACAACCGCCTTGTTGTGATAGGCTCTGGTAAATACTTCCAATTTCGGATCCTGAGAGAAATCAATGACACGGGCAGAACGCAGGTCCTCGTTTCCGTTCATCTCCAGATAACCGCTGGTGGCCACCCGGAAGTCTGCCAAAAACCGGGTCACCTCCATATCCATAACAACCCGGGAGCTGACTATGGTCTCCTCCCCGCTGTCCATAAAAATATAATCCCGGATCTGCCGGTAATATTTTCTCCCGTTAAACAGGCTGGAGGCTCTGCGCAGAATCACGCCGCTCCTGGCCGAAATATACTTCACCTGATAATATTTGCCGTCATAGGTGACAAACTGCCCGGGAAGAATGGTCTGGGTCACATGTCCGATAAGCTTGGCATCCAGGTATTCATTCCCGCTGCGCTCCTCCTCGCAGACATAGCGGGCGTTCTTCAGGATCTCCCCAAAATAATCCTCAAATACCTCGGGCACCACGGTAAACATATTCTCCGCCACAATGGTGTCCCCGTCCCCGTCATCCTCCACGGTCTGAATATGGAAAATATTGTCCATAGCCCGGGCATATTTTTCCAGAAGAACTGTCAGCGTGTGCAAAGCGTCATCCGTTTCTATGCCAATAAGCCCCAGCTCCTCCAAAATCTCCTGCTCGCTCACCGCCCGGTAGGTCATGGTGAGAAGAAGCTTGATCAGGGTGTTGCGCTCGGTCTTGGCATAATCCGGAATGAGAGAGGGAATGGCATTGGGATTGGTCCCCAGCATCTGAGGATTGCACCGCATATAATCCCGGAGAAGGTAATTCTCCGACAGCACATTCACAAAGGTTTGATCCGTTCCCCGGGACAAAAAGGTGCGCATGGTGCTGAAAATGTTGACAAACTCATCCTCTGCAATGACAAACTGCTCCTTCTCCTCGGGAACACTCCAGATATTAGAGACAAACTTAATCTTGTCATAAATACTCTGCTGCTGAGCCGGCAGGTTCATAAACTTGCAAAGCACCGGATAATACTGCCCGGCAATCCACTTAATATCCCGCACCGGAACCTTGGTCTCACCAAACCAGGTCACCTCCGGAATCTGATTCTTCACCGCCACAGCCGCCAGCTCAATGCCGTTTCCCAAATACTGGGTCTGCTTGCCAAAAAGCTTCTGCCGAAGAAAATCCCCGTCCGCATTCCAGGACATGGAGGTATAGATATTCCGGGAAACCGGCGGCGCCACCACCTCCGTGATCTCCGTCTGGAGAAGATGGGACATGGTATCCACCAGTCCGTCCACCAGCCGATCCGATATGCAATATACGGGTTTGTCTCCCTGGTAGGTCATCTGCTGGGCCAGAATGCTAAGGCCCACCTGCCCGGTATTCACAATGAGAGAGGGCTCAGAGATAAACACAAAGCCCACATCCCGCAAAAATTTCTGATTGGCCTCCATGACCTGCAGATCGTAGAGCTGGGAAAAATTCAGCACACCCACCTCGCACTCCGGTTTCTTTACCGTTAAATCTTTTACCCGCCACAGAGACTGAATCTTTCCGTATTCCCGCAAAAGCTGGGATATCCACTCCTTTACATCCTCCTTTACGGAATGCCTTCCCACCAGAATCAGACATTTCTTACCCGTGAGCAAGGTATTCAAAAAGGAGAGGATCAGATATTTTCCCAGATCCCGGTAAAAGGGATTGAAAAACACCACATTCTCCCCCTTGATA
Source organism: uncultured Lachnospiraceae bacterium (assembly GCA_947574135.1). Lineage (GTDB taxonomy): Bacteria > Bacillota > Clostridia > Lachnospirales > Lachnospiraceae > RGIG4284. The sequence continues at coordinate 35,804 of CANPIM010000011.1, read as the reverse complement.
AGCTTTAGGGTGGCCTCAATATAATCCGTGTCATAGACGCCCTCCGTCTCGTTCAGACGGAAAAAGTCAGACACAATCTTTTCATAGGCATCCTCGGACTTTTTCATGCTCTCCAGAAGATCTATAGTCCCCTGGGCAGCGGCATACTCACAGCCCGTGGTGGAGGAAAGCACCTCCCGGGGAAAGGTCCGCTCCAGAATCTCCCGCACTCGATAAAAATTGCTGACCCGCTGGGACACGCTGTCCTCTCCCACCACATCGTGTCCCCACTCCTGCCTGGTATAGCCGTTTAAAAAACTGTAAATTTCTCCCAGTACAATCTGCACAAACACGGGAAAAAGATAGATATACCGCAGATTTCCGGCTCCCGGACTTCCATTGATTCCCAGAACCAGAGCGCACAGGAGGCAGCCCACAATCACAAGCCACTTAAAAATCTCCCGGACATTTACCCATTTTTCCCGGAGAAACCAGTCCTTATAATCCTCGTCATACAGATAAAAGGTGTCCGTAAAATACGCAAAACGCACATGGCGAAATATGAGCACAGTGAGGGTGCAGCCAAAAATCTTCAGCGCCAGATAGCCGCAGAAAGCCGCCAGATTCAGCAGAGCCACCAGAAGCCCAAAAAGCTGGGCAATCTCTAAAAAGGTGCTTGTACCAGCCAGAAAATAGATCTCCCGCCAGAAGCCCTCCGCAATCCGCTTCATAAAATACGCCATCGTCCCCAGACCTATGACCCCGTAGCCGGCCGCCATAAAAGGCAGAAGCGTCTGCTTGCTTCTGTTTCTGCGCCGCGTATTAATCGTACACTGGGCAAAGGAAAACAGCGCCATGATCCCGGTTATAATCAGCACCCTGACCGTCACTTCATTCATCCTCGTACAGCTCCTCTCTGATAATTTCCAGCTTCCGGACAAACTCAAAGGGAGAAACAATAAATTCTCCGGTCTCATTTAAGGGAACCTGATATTCCTTCCCGGTTTCAAAGGTATACATGGGACAATACTGGGGGGAAAGCTCTGTGTCAATCTCCAGGCTGTTATCCGGCCGACCGTAGGAATCCACCTGGAGATAAAAAGCCCTGCTCCATTTATCCAGCCGGCTAAGGAAAGAGCCTGCCGCCCGAAAATGCTTCTGCAGAGAGTCGTAGCCATTCTCCTCCACATACTTCTTCCGCTTAAGAATATTCAAGTAGCTGTTTCCTCTGGCATAGGAAACCATGTCGCTGACAAAGTCTGTGTACAGAGAAATATTCTGGGTCAGCTCCGAGGCATGCTCCTCCAGCTCCTCATTGTACTCCCCAATCCGCTTGTTAAACTTCCGTTTTTGGAGAAGCAGCAGCACAAGCTCCGTAAGCCCAAAGCCCAAAAGCAGAGCCAGGGCAAAGAAAAGGGCTCCCCAAACGCTTCCAATTCCCAGTATGGTACGAAAAAAAACAGCGGGAAGAAAGGCCAGGAGCAAAAGCACTGCAAGCACGACCAGACACATCACAGCCCAGGACAGCTCCACCCGGCTCTTCATATGCTCCTGCACCTTTAAGGACAGCTCCTCCAGCCTCCGCCTCTTTCGCATACGGGCGCCGGGAAGAACATTCTGGGTCTGCAGAATCCTCTCATAGAGACCGGAGAGCTCAAGCTTCATGTCCCCCTCCTGAAACCGATCCAGGGGCTCCACATCCTCCTCGGACATATGGCCCACATAGCGCATATGGTCTGCACTCTCCTCCAGGGCCCGCTCCGCCTTCCGGAAGGTATTCTCCAGGGCATACTCCGCCCCTGTGCTCAGATTTCGCCATTTGTCCCGATCTGCCTTGGCGCTTTTTGCACACAGGGGAAATTCCCCCTCATCCACATGCATATCCATGGTATGGGGAAATTCCACGTGCACCGGTATCTTCATGGAATACTCCGGCATCTCCCGGTGAACGATGATTTTAAGCTCCATGTCCCGCTTAATCTCGCTGGCAATAAAATTTTTTACACCAAGGAGGCAGGCTGTCTTATAGTTAAAGCATTCTGCCATTTTTCCCCGATCCAAAAGGGGGCGCATGCTATAAAGCTTATAGGCCTGGAGCGAGCTGGGATCCATATCATTGGTAGCCAGCAGCATAACGCACAGCCAAAAATTAAAGAGATCCGCTTCCTTTTGAACCGCTCCCTCATTCTGGTAATCATACACCAGAAACCGACACCTGCTGGGATAATTATTCCGCTTCCAGAATTCCGAGCTGCTGGTCTCCAGGCGGTTGCTCCACACATCCCGGGCAGACTTCTGCTCTCCCTTCTCCCTGCAGCGCAGGGTGACAATCAGAATCTCCCTGGGCAGCTTTCCGTTGTAATCATACTTCTGCATGAGAGAGGCGTGATCCATCTCCTCCTCCAGAGAACGCTTAGGAATATAGATCACCCGGGAAGCTTTGTTTTTCTCCTTTATTTTCCTGGTCTCATACAGCACCTCCGGAGCCGGCACTCCTCCCAGCATATGGGTCAACCGGATAAGGGGCACCCGGCTCTCCCTGGTCCGATCTGCCCCCTCTGCATTGATCAGAAAATCATAGGGGTTCTTGGGATCCGTATCAAAGCTGCGCATGCTCTCCTCGTCCTCCACCCGGACGATAATGGCCCGCCACTCCTCCTTGTCCTCCGTAAGGCTTATAAGCTCCGGCAGCGCCGTATCAATGGTGGTTCCCGATTCCAGCCATCTGCAGCAGGCCACGTTCCTTCTCAGTGCCTCCAGAAACAGCGGATGGAACTCATGAAAGCATTCTATGGTTTTTTTATTTTGTATCAGAACAGAATACATTGATTCCACCGCCTTTGCATTGCTTTACTTGCTCAATTCCTTTCCCTGCTCCCGGACAGACTCCGCCTGATCCCGAAGTCCCAGATCCTCCAGAGCCTTGGCCACATTGCTGCAGGTTCTGGTAAAGAGATAATCGTGGTAGATCTCCTTCCACTTTCCGCTCTCGATCTCAATATCCTCCAGGAACTTCTCAAACTGCTCGTAAATCACCTTCCCCGCAATCTCCGGATACTCCTTGGTGGTGCAAAATCTGGAAATATACCGCTCCACCTCGGCGATCTCTACCTTGAGAATGCGGATAACCTTCTCCTCGTCGTAGATATCCGAGGTCATGGATCTCTTAATCAGCAGAGGAATATCAAAAATGCTCCGCACACCGTTGTCGCTGCCCAGCTCATACTCCCGAATACGGAAGGAAGCCAGGGAGCGCATCAGCCCGCTCTCCAGGGCAGACTTATTTCCGTTAACCTCCGCCTCGATCTCGTCGGCCTTGCGCTTCAAAATATTGGTCACCAGCTCCGGATAGATGGAGAGGGCATCCCACACCTCATAAAGCTTATCACAGGGGGTTCCGTTGGAAACCACCAGGGTGCTGGAATCCTCATCCACATCCACATCCTCCACATTCAGCCGGTAGGTCCGCTGGTCATAGCCCGTCTCAAACATATCGATATAGCCGCTGACAAGGCCCCAGAACAGGGCGGCATAAATTTCTGTCTCCTGGCGCTGCTGGTTGCCCTCATCCAGATCCGGCATCATAGCCACATTGTGCCACCAGCGGTCAATGTGCGGGGTGATCACCTTGCTCTTGTCCGGAATGGGATGAATCCGACTCACCAGCTCAAAATACGCCTTAAAATATTCTCCCCCTGTCCGGTTGTAGGTCTCCGCCTTCTGGGGCGGCGCAAACTTGCTCAGATCATTGGCCCGCAGTCCGTAGAAGGACTTGTAAAAGAGAATCATATTCTTGGGCACATCCGAATCCGGCTCTCCCCCGAAATTCATCAGCTCCCGATCCACAATCTGGGCCCGGGGAGAATCGTCGTCCACCTTCAGATCCTTATTGAAGGCACAGGAATTAATGGGATCCTTCTCCTCTCCCAGAGGCTTCTCGATAAAGGGAGCCGCCAGAACCTTTGCCTCATTAAAGGTCCTTACCACATACTTCTCCACCTCATCGTCATCGTAAATGCCATTCTCATACTCTGCTTCCTTCTCAATGGCCATAATAATGTCCAGATCAATATCCGAGGCGTAGACCTCCATAAGAGTCCTCTTAAAGTAATTGAGAATATCTATGTCAAAGATATTGCTGAAGAAGTTGGTATTCTCCGGTCTGGTATCCAGCATGGCAAAGCTGCGCACCCGGGAATAAATGGTCTCCGCTAGGCGACTGTCAATCTCTATGGTGCCTCCGGTGTAGGGCATATTCTCCAGCATCTTCTTAAGGCATCTGGAGGAAGCGCACACATACCGGGCCGCTGTCCCCTTGAGATGGTTAAATTTATTCTCAATGGTGCGGATCTCCCGGTTCATGGCAGAGATCTTGCTGTCAAAGGATTTATAAAAGCTCTGGAAGGACTCGCTTAAGCGCTTCACATAGGCAATCCCCTCCTCCAGAACCGCCGCATACACGGCGTTTACCCGGAACTCATTGGCATGGGTCAAGTATTGGGAAAAGGCGGAGATCAGCTCCTCCTGGTCGCTGCTCAGCCTGCGGAAAATCTTGTCCGCAATGGACACCTTCCGGGTCTTGGACAGGTCGTACACAGTCTCCACTGTGTCTGTGCTGCTGTCGTCAAAATTGTTCTTCTCAAACTCATCAAAGAATTTCTCCTCATTGGCCACATTGATCTTCATCATCTGCAGCTCACTGTTGAGATTCTCCATGACCTTGTACAGGAAATAGCGCACCGCATTGGGGTGAATAAAATCTCCCCGGGAATTGCGCATATAGGTCTCCAGCTGATATTTGAGCCCTCCCTTTGTAACGGATTCATCGCTGGCGCGAAAAATGGTGTAGGCCACGGTCCGGGCGGCATCGCTTAAATACTTCTGGATCATGCCCTTGTACTTTACCAGGCCCTGATACACATCCACATAGGCCTGCCAGGCCTCCTCCCCGCTGCCAGGCTCAATGGAATGAAGGGCAGCCGTCACCTGCTCACAGGTGCTGTCCAGATCCGCCTGGCCTGAGGAATTCTCTATCTCTATCTTTTTCTTCAGCTCCCCGATATACTCATCCCACTTGTCGGACACCCGGGTAAAGCCGCTCTCATCGTAGGAGCCGCAGGCCTCCACAATGGCCAATGCAAAGGGATCCTTATTCTTGGCCATCTGCTCCACGGAATCCACATAGCATTTCTCTTCCTTCAGCTCCGCCACGCGAATCCCCTGCTTCTTGGCCCGGGCATTCTCCATGGTGCGCTTCTTAAACATATCGTCAAAGACCAGCCACTGATCCGATACGGATTCCTTGGCCCAGCTAAGAGCCAGATACTGCTTCACATCGTCCACCGGATAGATGAGCATGGAGGTGCCGGCACCGGCATACCGGTTCCGTCCGCTCTCCGCGCACAGTTTGCGGATGGTATTGTCCTCGGAGGAATTGCTCCGCTTATTCATGGGGCCGATGGACTGGGCATAGATGCAGTTGGCCGCATGATCCAGGTATTGATTAAAGGAATTAAGCTTCTTGCCGTCGGAGTTTTGGGCATCGAAAAGAAAGCAGAAGTCAAAGGGCCGCACATCATACTCCTCGAATTCCCCGGAGCCCACGCAAGGGAACTCCATCTTCACCGTGCGCTTATATTTCTCCGGCAGGGTGGAATCCCCCTTCATCAGAAAGGCGTCCAGCTCCCGCAGGGTGGCGTAGGCATTGCTCTTTAGGTTGTTCCGCTCCGCCTGGCCGGGAATCACCCCGTAGAACACCTCCGGCAGAAGGAAAAAGCCTCTGGTGATATTGGCGCTCTGGCGGAACCGGGTAGCCAGATAATTTTTAATATACAGCGCTACGGGCAGAATCAATCCCGAGCCGGTGCCGCCGGCTAAAGAGCTTACAATAATCACCCGAAGGGCCTGCTGATACTCCTCCCCCTCAAGCTTATAGAGGGATTCTATGGCTTGATGAAGCTCCTCCATTTTTCCCGCCCGGATCGCTGTCTCAAAGGCCATGCGGGACACGGCCCGAACCTGTCCGGCGCCCTCTGTCAATGTCTTGCTATTGAGAATGGCATTTACCGGAAACCAGGTGTCCCTGGCATGGGTGTCAATATCCAAATATTCTCCCACGGACAGCTTGGTGGAGGTCTGAATGGTATGTACAAAGGGATTTTTCTCTTTGATCTTCCGAAGCTCATTCACATCCGTATCAAAAACTGCAAATCCTATCTGCTTGCGCTGCTCCTCTGTGACCATCTTAGACACGCGCAGGGCCACATCTGAGCCCTTTCCCCCAAGTCCCACGATTAATGTAGGTGCATTCATTCCTTATCCCCTCCTGATATTAATTACTTGGCGTACAATTATAATCGGTTTCCTTTGTTACATATTTGATAATCATACCTGCCGGCTTGCGCAGGTTCTTTTTCACATCCTTTTGAATGGGAAGTCCGTCTATGGTCAGACCGGCATTGCCCCCGTAGGCCTTTGTGTTCACAATCTCCACCCGGTTGCCTCCCGCTGCCTTAATCTGTAAGGGCGGCGCTCCGGCCACGCCTGTGGGCAGGAACCGGATGCTTCCCCGCTCAGCCTTGTAGGGAATAAAGGTAGAAATCCGCTTCTTGCTGTAGCGCCCCTTGGCCATCCACGGCCGCTTTCCCGGAATGTTGGGCTTGCAGTTGATGTTGGGCATCTTCTTAAGCTTCTTGGGCAAATATTTCTTAAAAGGCGGCACATAGCCCAAAATAAGCAGGCCAAGCAAAACCAGAAGGGTAATCTTTATAATCTTATCCAGGTTCTTCTCAAACCAGCTTCTCTGATCATCGATCTTCGCCGTGAGAGAAGCCTCGCCGCTCCAGCTCTCCAGACCACTCTTTCCCCATGCCTTTACGGAAAGATCCAAGTCCGAAAACTCCCCGGAGGGGCGCTTTCCCTCCTCCATGGTGGGATAAATATGAAAGATTCCCGGCTCCTCACTCTTTTCCGTCACAAAGAGAATCCGCTCCTCTTCCTCCGGCTGGGTAAGGGCAAGCTCCTCCACACAGGCCCACTGCTCTGCCGTAAATTCCTGCCCGTCCAGGGTGGCCTTCACCACAATGGGCTCCTGGCTGTTTGCTATCCCCTTTCCCTTTAGCATATACCTGGGATTGTCCGTCACCTGAAGCTCCATATTTTTATTTTTGTAGATTTCATAGGACAGCTGGGTGGTCACTGTATTGTATTTCAGATACCTGGCCGTGGCATCCACCTGAAAGCTTCCCTCCTCCAGATAGATGGTATCTCCGGAGGCGTAAGACTGCTCACCCTCTTTTCCGTTCACCGTCACATAGGCAGAGTATTCCACATCCCCCAAAAGCTGGGACTCCGCCACCTGCTCCTCCGTTCCGGACCGAACCAGACCAAAGGACAGGATATACTCTCCGGCCTCCAGGGCATCCATGGACTCCACCAGCTGCCCCTCCCCATCCGTGAGATATACGGCAATGCTTACATTGGGCTTATAGTAGATCTCCAGGGTCTCCGCTCCCGTCACATCCGCCGTGTAGGCCCCGGCGCTGTAATCCCCCTTAAAGGTGAGAATGCTTCCCACCAGCTCCGTATCCACCTTAATGTCCGTGTAGGAGGGATTGGTGGTGGCCTCCTCACAGTACCGCACAGGCACCGGGGCTGCATTGGCCTTGATTTCCGTCCCGTCCTCTGCCTTTAAACCGTTTATCCGCACATCCGCTCCCTGGGCAAAAACCACCAGCTCAGACATGGGCACGTCAAAGGAAAATTCCATGCTTCCCGTGTCTACCGTCAGTTTATTGCTGTTGAAAATCCGGGTACAGATATCCGTGATCTTATTCAAGATCTGCTTGCTGGTCTCCGCCTTGACAAAATAAATATTGTTTGCCTCGTCTGCATTGATGGACGGAGCCGCTGCTCCCATGCCCAAAAACATCACGCTTACATCCGGCTGCTTCTGAGCGAAAAAGCTGTCGATATTCTCCACATCCTGAAATTCTCCGTCTGTGAGAACCACCAGCCATTTCTCGTCTGCCGAGACGCCCTCCAGATCCGAATAAGCTTTCCGCACTGCATTAAAGGGCGTATCGCTGGCATGGGTCACCATATCGTGGACCTTTTCCACATTGGCGGCCGGTCCCTCGCCTCCGTTCAGAGACAGCCTGGGGCCGGCGGCCGTGTCATTCACATAATCGCTCATGACGTAAATATTCATGGTGTCCCCCTCGCCCAGCATAGCCGCAAAGACCTCCATGGAATATTTGGCCTGACACCAGGTGTCCACCGCATTCCCTCCGGTCTTTATCATGCTCCCGGAATCGTCGTACACCACATGAATCACCCTGGTGGGATACCCGGAATCCGCCCGACTCTCAAGCCCCAGAACGGGCAGGGAAAAAAGCATAAAAAAAGTGAGTATTGCTGCCAACAACCGTTTCAAAAGTCCACCCCCTGATTTTTCAAAACAACCTGATACATTTGTACAATCCTGCAACCTTTTTTGCGCAGAAGGTAAAATCTGTGGATAAAAAAGACAAAAATAGTATAGATTTTATACTTTATAGTATAAAGACAGAAGCTTCCCCCTCGCTATCCAAAAGGAGTATAGCACAAATTGTCGATTTTTAAAATATTTTTTCACTTCTTTTTCCCTTTATTTTCATATTTTCTTAAGAAACTGTTCTGGATTTTTAGTTTCTCCTGTGATATGCTCTAAAATAATCTACCAAACCATACGAGGAATTTTATGCGATACTTAAAATTATTATTAAAGCCCTTTTCTTTTTTGCCTGCCATCTTTATGCTTTACGTTATTTTCCAGTTTTCCGCCCAGCCCGGATCCGTTTCCGGCAATTTAAGCTGGCGGATCACTCATAAGCTTATGGTTATCACCAACGAGTCCTTTGAGGCCGGCTGGAGCGCGGCTCAGATCAACGCCTATGCGGAGGAGTTTCACCCCTATGTGCGAAAGCTGGCCCATGTGACGGAATATTTTCTTCTGGCTGTCTGCGTCTCCTTTCCTCTCTATGTGTACCGTCTGCGGGGAATTGCCCTGATGCTGGTGGCCGGAGGCTTCTGTGTCATATGCGCCTGCCTGGATGAATACCACCAATCCTTTGTGGCCGGCCGGGGCCCCTCCAAACGGGATGTTTTTATAGACAGCATTGGGGTATTTATTGGAGTGATTCTGGTGCGCATGGTCTGCTTTGTGGGGCGGGTGACAATTTTTCGGGATTGGGGACGAAAACGAAAAAAGCGAATACCAAAAAGAACGCCGTAGGCTATTGCCCCGGCGTTTTCCTTTTGTCTTTATTCCCGAATTCCAGCCAGCCATTCCACCACCTGGCCAAGGCGCTCCCTTTGCTCCTCGGTTGCTCCCTTTGCCTCCTGCACCGAAACCCCCTGCATATCATACCGCTGCCCGGTAAGAAGCCCCTCCAGCATTCCGGGAAGCTCCACATCCAAAGCATCCGAGTATACCTTGCACTCACTAATATACAAAGTGTTCAGCTTCAGATAGATCTCCACCTCTCCCCAGTCAAAGCGCTTGGTGTAAACCGTCTCGCATTCCGGGGATTTTCCGAATTTCCACTCCCAGGAGGAATAAAGCTTATAGGTCTCCTGCACCTCCGGATTGTCAAGCCCCTCTGTGGAAAGCTCTGTAAACGACCCGTATTCCTCCCCAAAGGCTTCCTTGAGAGCCTGGCGCATATCATCCGTAGTCACCACCGGATTCAAATCCTGTAAATTGCACACCCGGGCTTGGACAGACTTAATGCCCTTGGATTTCATTTTCTCTTTGGAAGGGGTCAGGTATTCTCCCAGTTTCCTCACATCCACATGCACCATCAGGGTCCCGTGCTGGATTTTACACTGGGAGGTGACGGAAAAGGCATTGCCGGAAAACTTAAAGCCCTCCTCCGTTATAATATCATTTCGTCCGGAAAACCGGGTCTCAATGCCAAATTTCCGGCAGGCTTTTTGCACCACCCCCATTTGCCGCTCCAGATTGTATTCCTCGGGAGAGGCTGCAAAGGTAAAACAGAGGTTTCCCAGATCATGATAGACCGCTCCTCCTCCTGTGGTTCGCCTGGCCAGGTATCCGCCCTGCTCCTCCAAAAGCTGGGCTCTGCATTCCTTAAGGGCATTCTGGTTCCGGCCAATTACCACCGTATTTTCATTCTGCCAAAGATAGAGCAGCACGTCCCCGGGCTGTATCCGGTCTGCCAGGTATTTCTCCACAGCCAGATTCCACCAGGGATTGTAAGTGTAGGTCTGTATAAAATAGTTGCTCATGTGGGTCTCCTCCTCTTTTTCGCCTGCCTCTTATAGAACAGGGCGGGAATATCCCGCCCTGTTCTCTGGTTTATCCTGCTTGCAGATTTACCTCTTCTGCTTTTATTAATCTTTATACACCCAGCTTCAGCTTTCTCATCTGCTCTACGGCCGTTACGTTGGTCACCGGCTTGTAGCCCTCCAGAGGAACAATCTTCTCGTTGATTGCATCCAGAATCCACTCCTTCTGGGGGAAGAAATAGTGATCATACTCAAAGGGAGGCGTAATCCAGTTCTGTGCGCCTACGATAACAGGCGGTGCATCCAGATAGTCGAACGCCAGTTCTGTGATGTTCTTTGCCACCTCGTCCAGGAAGGAGCCTCTTGCGCAGGCATCGGAGGCCATAACCACCTTGCCGGTTTTCTTCACAGACTCAATGATCTTGGTGTAATCCAGGGGCGCCAGGCTGTGGAGGTTGATAACCTCTACAGACAGACCATACTTCTCCTCCAGCTCCTTCACTGCATCCATAGCACGATACAGGGTTGCGCCAATGGTCAGCATGGTAATGTCAGAGCCGGGCTTCAGCACATCCACATCACCGATCTGGATCTCGTACTCCTCCTCAGGAACGCCGCCCTCATGGAATTTCTCACCGATATCGTAGATTCTCTGGCTCTCAAAGAATACCACCGGATCCGTTCCGTTTAAGGCTGCCTGCATCAGACCCTTGGCCTCGTAGGGAGTGGCCGGGAAGCAAACCTTCAGTCCCGGTACATGGGCACACATGGAGGTCCAGTCCTGAGAATGCTGTGCGCCGTACTTGGAACCAACGGACACACGGAGAATCAGAGGCATTTTCAGGATGCCGGCGCTCATGGCCTGCCATTTAGCCATCTGGTTGAAAATCTCATCGCCGCAGCAGCCGATAAAGTCCGCATACATCAGCTCTACCACAGCCCGGCCACCGCACATGGTGTATCCAACAGCCGTGCCCACGATAGCAGACTCGGAGATGGGAGAATTGAACAGTCTGGAATAAGGAATCACATCCGTGAATCCACGGTACACGGCAAAGGCGCCGCCCCAGTCACGCACATCCTCACCATAGGCGATAAGGGTGGGATCCTCATAATATTTGTTGAACATGGGCTCAAAGATGGCATCACGGATGTTGTAGCGCTTCATGGAGCTAACCTCCTTGCCGCTGGCATCATAGTGCGTCCGCACCTTCTTCTGAATATCCGTGTAGCGCTTGCAGCTCTCCTTGGGACCTGTCACAGAGGGCTCTCTGGTGGTGTCCATGCTGCGCTGCTTGCCGTTGTTGTACATCAGGCGCTCAATGATAGCCGGATCCTTGTCAAAGTCAAGGTAGGGAGAAGCTTCCTTATCGGCAGCCAGACGGCAGATACGTGCCATTCTCTCCTTGGTCTTTGCCCAGATCTCCTCAAATACGCTGTCCTCTGCCACACCGGCCTCTACCAGAGCCTTCCGGTAGGTTACCAACGGATCCTGCGCTCTCCAGGCCTCGATCTCCTCCTTGGTGCGGTATGCATTCTGGTCGGAGGTGGAGTGGCCTAAGAGACGATAGGTTACCACATCCAGGAATACGGGGCCCTCGCCACTCTTTACCAGGGGCATTTTCCGACGATATGCATCGATAACAGCCAGAGGATTGTATCCGTCCACACGCTCTGCGTGCAGCTGGCTCTCGGTTACGCCGGCTCCCATACGGGCCAGCTCACCGTAGCCCATGGTTTCCCCGTAGGTCTGTCCGCCCATACCATAGCTATTGTTGTTAATGTTAAAGATCAGGGGAAGTCCGCCCTTTCTTCCTTCCTCCCACAGAGTCCGATACTGATCCATGGTTGCAAAGGAAAGAGCCTCCCACACAGGTCCCCGGCCCATGGAGCCGTCGCCTAAGTTGGCCACTACCACGCCCTTCTTGTCATTGCATTTCTTAAACAGGGCCGCACCGGTGGAAATGGTGGCAGAGCCGCCTACCAATGCATTGTTGGGGTACACGCCAAAGGGCAGGAAGAAGGCATGCATGGATCCGCCCAATCCCTTGTGGAAACCGTTCTCCCGGGCAAACAGCTCGGCCAGAGCGCCGTAAACAATAAACTCAATGGCCAGCTCCTTCACATCCCCGTCGGATTTGGTAACTGTCTGGATAGCCTTCAGGGTCTTGCCATCGAAGAAGTTCTCCATATCCTCCATAAGCTCCTTGTCATCCAGCTTCTGGATACAGGACAGGCATTTTGCCAGGATCTCGCTGTGGCTTCTGTGGCTACCGAAGGTAAAGTCCTCCTTGTTCAGCAGATAAGCCTCGCCTACGGCTGCTGCCTCCTGTCCCAGAGACAGATGGGCAGGTCCCGGATAGGTGGTATCCACATCCGCATATCTGGCCTGGGTCTTGATCTGATTCAGCATATCCTCAAACTCCCGGCAAATGGTCATATCCCGGAAAATACGGATCAGATCCTCCTTGGTAAAGTTTCCTTCCTCCAGCTCCTCCTTCACGGATTTCTTGTAAACGTTGATGGGGATGTCCTTAAATGTGATTTTTCCCTCTGCACGCATTTTGTCTGGATCAATATACAGTGACTTTGGCATTTCTATTATCTCCTTTTTATTTACTCCGCAGATTGTGCGGATATTTAACATGTTCCTCTATTTGCGCCATGCAGCTCGATTTTGCTTCGCTACTTGACTTCGCCTTGCAGCTCGATTTCGCTTCGCTACATCTCGCTGTCGGGCTGCGCCCTATACCGGAGAAAAAGCGCCGGAGAATTTCTGCAAGCAGAATTTTTCACCATTTTTCTCCGGTGCATGGCTTTGCTTACGCAAAGAGCGCTTCCCGGATAACCTCGCAGACTGTGGGGTGGGGGAATACCAGCTCTTTGATCTGCTCGATGGGCATCTGCTTTTCAATCATCAGCGCTGCCCCGTAAATCATTTCCGAGGTGTAGCTTCCAATCATATGGCAGCCTACCAGGCAGTTTTTCTTGGTATCGATAATCAGCTTACAGAAGCCGTCGCCCTTCTCCACCTCCGCCAGATAGCGGCCGGACATTTTCATGGAGGCCTTGACGCTTCTTACCTCCAGCCCCTTGGCCCTGGCGCTCTCCTCGGTCTCGCCTACGCTGGCGATCTCCGGGTTGGTGTAGATTACGGAGGGGATGGCATTGTAGCGCATAAAATCCTTTTTCCCAAGAATATGGTTTACAGCCACCTCGGCCTCCCGGTATGCGGTGTGGGCCAGCATAAGCTTTCCGTTCACATCGCCCACTGCATAGACGCCGGCTACGCTGGTCTGCATATGCTCGTCTGTGACCACAGCCCCCCGCTCCATGTACACATTCAGGTTTTCGATTCCTATGTTCTGGGTAAAGGCCCTGCGTCCGATGCAGCAGAGAACCACCTCAGCCTCCACCTTTTTATTCTCTCCGGCCTCCTCGTACATAACGTAATCCTTGCCAACCTGGGTTACCTTGCAGGAAAGCTTGAAATCAATGCCCTTTTTCTTGTACTCCTTAAGGAGGAGCGCAGACACTTCCTTCTCCGTGGGGCCGGCAATCTTATCCAGCATCTCGATAACCGTTACCGGCACCCCTATCATACTGAAATAGGAAGCCAGCTCCAGGCCGATGACGCCGCCGCCGATGACCACCAGGTTCTTGGGAAGGGTTTTCATGTCCAGGATCTCCCGGTTCGTCATAACAAAGCCGCTCTCCACGCCCTCCCGAAGTCCCGGAATGGGGGGAACCACAGGCACGGAGCCGCAGGCCAGAATCAGCTTGTCGCCTGCGTATTCCTCTCCCCCGGCCTCCACCACAAAGCCGTCGGCTGTCTGGCCCTTGATAAAGCCATCAGCCATAACCACATTCACCCCGTGGGCAGCCATGGTGGCTCCCACGCCGGACACCAGGGTTTTTACCACCTTGTCCTTGCGGGCCACTACCTTGGCATGGTCAATGGTTACATGTTCTGCAATTACGCCGAAAGCGGCGCTGTCTTTGGCGTGCTCGTATAATTTGCCGGAATTCAGCAGCGCTTTGGAGGGCACGCAGCCCTCGTTCAGGCAGGTGCCGCCCAGGGCACGCTTCTCAATCAGGGTAACCTTCTTGCCCCCCTGGGCCGCCCGCTCTGCTGCCAGATATCCGCCCGGGCCTCCGCCCAGTACCAGTACGTCTGATTTTGTCATATTAGCCTCTCCGATTTTATGTTCCGCATCCGCCCCCCTGGGCCCCTATGTCTGGAAGAAGTTCTTTCCGGGCCTTGTACGGGCAGATGCTAAAAATGCTGACTTAGAGTTTCACTTTGCTGTATTATTTCATCATTAAGAGGGAGAAGTTCTCAAGAGCATTGCACAGCTCCTTCATAAACTTGGAGGCCGGCGTTCCGTCCAGAGCTCTGTGGTCGTAGGACAGGCACAGACCCATGGCCGGGTAGGTCTTGATCTCTCCGTTCACCTCTTTCACCCGTGTGGTAATACCGCACACACCCAGAATGCCTACCTGAGGCGGATTCACTACGGGTGTAAACATCTCTACGCCTAAGGATCCAACATTGGATACGGTGAAGCTTGCGCCGGACAGCATATCCGGAGTTGCCTTGCCCTCCTGGCAGGTCTTGGCCAGACGCTTGGCCTCCACGCAGAGCTCAGTAAGGCTCATCTTGTTAGCATTGAAGATGGTGGGAACCATAAGGCCCTTGGGGGTATCCACGGCCATTCCCAGATGTACATTGGTATATTTGCGCAGCACATTCTCCTCCGGCATAATGGCGTTCAGGTCGGAGTGGTTGGTAATAATCCGGGTCACTGCAAACATAACCATATCGTTCAGGGTAATATTGGGCATTCCCATGGCCTCGCCGTTTGCCTTGATCTGCTTTCTTAAGTTCATCAGAGCCGTGGCGTCGAAGGTATGGTAATGGGTCAGCTGCGCCATGGTGCTTAAGGACTTCACCATTGCCTTGGCTGTGGCCTTTCTCACGCCGGAGAACTTCACATCCACATACTCCGGCTGCTCTGCTGCTGCCACAGGCGTGGAGGCTGCCGCTGCGGGAGCCTGTGCAGGTGCAGGAGCTGCCACGGCTTCCGGCTGTCCCAGGGGCTGGCTTGCCGCAAGGGCCCGCACATCCCGCTCGATCACTCGGCCGTGAGGTCCTGTTGCCGCTGCCATGGTAGCATCCACGCCCAGAGTCTGAGCCGTCATCTTGGCTCTGGGAGATACCTTGGCATCCGGATTTCCCGCTGCTGCCACTGCCGCAGGCGCCGCTGTTGCCGCTGCCGCAGGAGCTGCCTCTGCTGCCGCAGGCGTGGTGCCCTCCTTCAGTCCCTCAATGCTGTCTCCCGGATTTCCGATGGCGCATACATTCACCAGCACCGGAACCTCCTCGCCCTCCTCATAGAAGATCTCAAGCAGGGTTCCCTCTGCGGTGGACTCGCACTCAAAAGCTGCCTTATCTGTCTCATAGGTAAAGAGCACATCGCCCACATTGATGTGGTCGCCCCTCTTTTTCAGCCACTCGGAGATCACGCACTCCTCCACGGTAATTCCGGCCTTGGGCATCAACACGCCCTGAGCCACCGGACCTGTGGGTGCTGCCGCTGCGGGGGCTGTGGCCGGCGCTGCCGCTTCTGCCGCCGAAGCTGCAGGCGCTGCAGCGGTTCCCTCTTTGATTCCCTCAATGCTGTCCCCCGGATTTCCGATGGCACACACATTCACCAGTACCGGAACCTCCTCACCGTCTCCGTAGAAGATCTCAAGCAAGGTTCCCTCTGCGGTAGATTCGCACTCAAAGGATGCCTTGTCCGTCTCATAGGTAAACAGAATATCGCCTACCTTTACCTGGTCTCCCTTTTTCTTTACCCACTCGGTAATCACGCACTCCTCCACAGTAATCCCTGCCTTGGGCATCAGCACGCCCTGGGCCACCGGGCCTGTGGGTGCTGCAGCTGCAGGAGCCGCGGCCGGCGCTGCTGCAGGGGCCGGAGCTGCTGCAGCTGCCTCGCCCGGCGCTGCATTTTTCAGGGCAGACACGTCCTCGCCTGGTGTTCCAACCGCACATACATTCACCAGTACCGGAACCTCGTCCCCCTCCTCATAGAAGATCTCCAGGAGCTCGCCGGCTGCCGTGGACTCGCACTCAAAGGATGCTTTGTCCGTCTCGTAGGTGAAAAGGATATCGCCCACCGCAACCTGGTCTCCCTTCTTCTTCAGCCACTCGGTAATCACACATTCTTCCACGGTGATTCCTGCTTTCGGCATCAATACGCCTTCTGCCATTTCTCATTCCTCCATTGCATTTTCTTTATTTAAATTTAATAACTACCATAAGCATACCGGCCAAAGCCCCTCTACATAATCATAACACCGGCCTCGTCCGCCCGCCGGACAAATTCCTCCGGAAGCTCTCCGTCGCTGATCACATAATCTGCATCCTCCACATCTCCGAAGGTATAGGGCAATATCTTCCCATATTTGGAGCTGTCCATAAGGATCACCTTCCGGGCAGCCTTTTTCATAACCAGCCGCTTCACCAGCATTTCCTCCTCCTTGCCGCAGGTAAAGCCTCCCTCCGGCGTGTAGCCGGATACGCCGATAAAGGCTGTGGCAATGTTAATATCCTCCAGCATGGAAATGGTGCTCACCCCGGAGACTGCCTGATTGGAACGGTTTAAGGTTCCCCCACACATATGGATGGTGGGATTGGTCAGACGGGAAAGCTCCATGGCAATGTTGGGGCCTGTGGTGAAAATGTTTAAATCAATATCCGGCAAAGCCTGCACCAGAGCCATATTGGAGGTTCCCGCGTCAAAGAATACGGCGCTCCCCTCGTCAATGAGCGTGAGAGCCTTTTTGGCCATCTGCCGCTTGGCCCGCACGTTGCTCTGCATACGAGTCTCCAGCTTGGCCTCCGTTCCGTTGGACTGAGAGGCCGGCATGGCGCCGCCTCTGGTCCGGACAATGAGGCCCTCATCCTCCAGCTTCTCCAGATCCCGGTGAATGGTCATTAAACTGACATCAGGAAAAAGGGCGCTGATCTCCTTTACGGTGACTGCTCCTTTTTCCTGAATGTATTTTCCTATGCTCTCTCTGCGAATTTGATTCATAGCGGTTCCTCATGTTAAGGAATGTTATTATTTTCACATTTCGTAACAAATCATAACACTTTATAACAAATCTGTCAATATGTTTTTGAGAAAAATGTGGCTCAAGAGGACGCCAAGGCAAGAGGTCTATGATGTCTGCCGTCCTTTTGTCTTAGGGGATGAGCGGATGATTGGTGATATCATAGAGCGCTGCAGGCTGCCCCTGAAGGTGCGGTGTGTTTCCAAGGGGGAAGGCGGAGAGACCTTTGGCACTGTAGATGTGGTGGATTATGGCGACATTGACATGGATAACTGGGAATTTGGGAAATTGAGCAAAAGCTGCGGCCGGGCTGCAGTGCATTATACCAAAGAAGCTTGTCAGATGTGTATGGAAGGGAGGGCAGACGCTATGGTTTCAGCGCCGCTGAATAAAGCGGCCATGCGGATGGCCGGCTATGATTATGAGGGACAGACCCAGATTATCGGGGAAATGACAGGCTCCAAAAATTATGGGATGCTGCTTTTGCTGGGGGATATACGTGTTTTCATGTACAGCAATCACTGCTCTTTGGAGGAGGCCTGCCGAAAGGTAAAAAGGGAGACTGTGTACGAAAGAATCATGCTGGTTCATGAGGGGCTGAAAAAAATCACATCCCTGGAGCAGCCGGTAATTGCAGTATCTGCACTGAATCCCCATTGCGGGGAAGGAGGAATGTTTGGAAGGCAGGAATTGGATGAAATGCTTCCGGGAATAGAGCAGGCCAGGGAGAAGGGGGTCCGCGTAATGGGACCGGTCCCTGCAGATACTGTTTTTGTGGAGGCTAAAAACGGAGCCTATGACGCAGTGATTGCCATGTACCATGACCAGGCCAATATGGCCATGAAATTGCTGGGCTTTGGAAATGTCGTTACCCTGCTGGTGGGGTCCCTGTCATACGAACCTCCACAGGCCACGGAACCGCATTTAACATTGCAGGTCAAAATCTGGCAAATGAAGAAAACCTGTACCAGGCAATTCTGGAGGCGGCAAAGCTGGCCGCATTAAAAAAAGCTTAGAGAGAGAAAAAGGAAAAATCAGGAGCAGAACATGGAATTATTAGAAAAATGCAGGGAAGAGGTTATTCAATACTCCCGGCTCTTATACCAGCGTGGACTGGTAACGGCGGCTGGCGGAAATGTGAGTATGCGCTGCAAAGATCAGGTGGTGATTACGGCCAGCGGAGTTTCCCTCCGGGACACCTCCAGAGAAACCTTGATTTTATGCGATTTGGAGGGAAGGCTGTTAGAATGCCCTCAGGGCCTAAAGCCATCTAAGGAAACGGTTTTTCATCTGAAAATCTACCAGACCTGGGAGGATGTAGACAGTGTCATTCACGTGCATCCTGCTTACGCAGTTGGGTATTCTATTCAGGACAGGAGGATTCCCATCCTCACTGCGTCAGCAAAAATGAAGGTTGTAGATGTGCCGGTAATTCCCTATGCAGAGCCGGGAACAGAAGCATTGGCTCTCTATGTGGAACAGGCCGTCCGGGAGGCGCCCAGGCATATCCACGCGGCAGTTTTAAAGGCACACGGCATTATTGCCTATGAAAAGGGGATGTCCCAGTGCTTTGACACCGCAGAGCTTGTGGAGGATACGGCACATATTGCAGCGGATGTCAGGGAGAAAAGCAGGAAGCAAAGGAGCCGGACCAGCCAGAGACGCCGGCCGCAGAACAGCCGGATAAAGAGCCGGACGGGGAGACAGCAAAGGGAGAGCCCATTGTGATTAAAATTGCCTGTGGCCTGGCAGAGGGAACGCCCATGGTGGTAGGCTCTCAGACATTTGAAGAAAAACTGGAGGAGCTTACAAATGGCCGCTTTGATGTGCAGGTGTATGCAAACGCAGAGCTGGGAGATGATACGGTAGTTACAGAGGCCGTTTCCATGGGAACTCTGGAGGTCTGCTGTACCACCCCCAGTGTGTTTACCGGCGTCTGCCCGGATGTGGGCGTATTTGATATGCCCTTCCTCTTTTCCAATACGGCAGGGGCAGACAAGGTTTTCGACGGGGAGATCGGACAGGCCATCAACCAGACCATTGAGGAAAAGGGCGGCGTGCATATTTTAGGATATTTCGAAAACGGCTTTCGAAATATTACCAACAGCGTAAAGGAAATCCATACCCCGGAGGATATTAAGGGAATGAAAATCCGCACGCCGGAAAGCGAGGTATTTTTAAAGACCTTTGAGCTTTTGGGCGCCAATCCCACCCCCATGGCCTTTTCCGAGGTATTCACAGCCCTGCAGCAAAAGACCATAGACGGCCAGGAAAATCCGCTAAACACCATCTATCTCAACAACTTTTACGAGGTCCAGGGTTATGTGACCAGAACCGGTCATATTTACGGCCCCCATATGTTCTGCATGAATGCAGCTCTGTACAACAGCCTGTCCCCGGAGGATCAGGCCGCCGTGGATGAGGCCGCCAGGGCCGCCGTGGAAGCCAACCGCCAGCTGTCCCGGGAATTGGACGAAGGATATGTGGCAAAGCTTGAGGAAGCCGGCATGACCGTGACCGAGCTGACCCCGGAGGAACGGGAGCTTTGGGTACAGGCCGTCTCCCCCATCTATGACAGCTATGCGGAACAGTACGGAGAGTTGATCTCTCAAATTCAGGAAATCATGGCTGCCACAAACTAAAACCAAGCCCTGAAGGGACTTTTCCCTTCAGGGCCATCGCGCAGCGATTTTAAATTTCAAACAAAAATGAAAATGGTAAACCAAACGGAAAAGTCGCAAAGGCGCACGAGAGAAACTTTCAGGCGTGCATTTTCGCGTGAAAGTTTCTCTCGTCAAGAGTGCGCCGAAGGGACTTTTCCCTTCAGGGCCATCGCGCAGCGATTTAATTAGGAGGTACGGAAGTGTTGAAGAAATTATATCAACTGCTGTTAAGATTGATGGAGCTCCTGGCCATGATCACCCTGGCCGGAATGGTGATCATTGTTTTCTGGAGCGTTCTCAGCAGATTTGTTTTTAACAGTTCCATCGCATGGGCAGAGGAGACTTCCCGGTTTTTGATGATCTGGCTGACTTTGGTGGGATCTGTGGCAGCTTACGAGGAAAATAAACACGTGGGGTTTGATTCTATCGTGAATATGCTGCCCAGAGTTCCCCGTTTATTCGTTACCTTGCTCAGCTACATCCTGGTATTTGGGATTCTTCTTATATTGATTCGGGGAGGGGCTGCCCTGGCGAAAAATCAGTGGAGCTGGACCTCTCCGGCCACAAAAACCAGCTATGGATTTGTGTATGCCATTGCGCCCATTTCCTTTGTGATTATGGCCATACAGGCAGTGATCAAGTTTATCACTGCGATTCTGGAATTCAGAAAAGACGAGAAGGAAGAGAGGTGAGGGGGATGCTGCAAATTTTTTTAATCTGTCTCTTTGGCTTTATTGCCATCAATGTGCCCATAGGCTTTGCCCTGCTTATTACGGCCACGGTTATGATGTATATGAGCGGAATCACAGAGCCTTCCGTGATTGTGCAGAATATGATCCGAGGGGTAAACAGCTTTACCATCATGGCGGTTCCATTCTTTATGATGGCCGGGGAGATTATGAATGAAGGCGGCATTTCCAAGCGGATCGTCCGGTTTGCCAGCTCCCTCCTGGGACATATTAAGGGAAGCCTTGGTTATGTAAGCATTCTCACAGGCATGCTCTTTGCCGGCGTATCCGGCTCTGCCCTGGCAGACACGGCGGCTGTTGGCTCTGTTTTGTATCCTCTGATGAAAAACGAGGGCTACAACGAGGAGCGCAGTGTGGATCTTATCTGTGCTGCCGGAACCATCGGACCCATCATTCCCCCCAGTATCCCCTTTATCCTCTATGGAGTTATGGCACAGGTGTCTATTATCCAGCTTTTTGAGGCAGGTATTATTCCCGGGATTTTGGTAGGGGGAGCCCTTGGCATTGTCTGGTGGTTTTATACCCGAAACAAGGACTCCTACAGCTCCGCGCGGGTGTTTCGCTGGAGAGAGGTGGGGGATGCCACCAAGGATGCCATCTGGTCTCTGCTGCTTCCTGTCATTATTATGGGAGGCATCCTGACCGGTGTGGCAACGCCTACCGAGTCCGCTGTGGTGGCCTGTGTGTATGCTATTTTTATTTCTCTCTTTGTATACCGGGAGCTGAGATGGAACGCATTTCCCCGGGTGCTGCTGGCGGCCGCCAAGAGCACGGCCACGGTTTTTCTGGTCATTGGCGCTGCCACCTCTGTGGCCTATTTTATCTCCACAGCCAGGATTCCGGCCATGATCTCCCAAGCCTTATTAAGCGTTTCGGATAATAAATATGTGATCATTTTACTCATCAATATGATTCTGCTGGTCATCGGCTGTGTCATGGATTTAACGCCGGCGCTTTTGATTATGACCCCCATCTTTTTGCCTATCATTCAGCAATTTGGATTAAGTCCGGTCTGGTTCGGCGTTGTGATCACTGTCAACCTCTGTATTGGACTTTTGACACCGCCGGTGGGCACGGTGCTCTATGTGGGATGCGGCATTTCCAAAAAGTCCATTTCCCAGCTTTCCAAAGCCATGGTTCCCTATATTTTGGCTATGCTGGTGATTTTGTTTTTCATATCCTATGTCCCGGGAATCGTAACATTGATCCCGGATCTTCTGGCATAGGTGAGCCCTGTCCATCCTCTCTGTTTTTTTGGACATTTCGGAGCGTCCTGTGCTATAATAAGCACACGAATGGTACCTTGCAAGCATGTTGAAAATAGAGGGAGTGGAAGGATATGGACCGGGATAAACGGATTTGTGAAATAGAAAAGTTTGTTGTGCGGAATAAGATCGTAACGGTTTCAGAGATTGCCAGGCATCTCAATATTTCCGAGTCAACGGTCCGCAGAGATGTGGAAATTATGGCCTCCAAGGAGCTGGTCATCCAGCGGCACGGAAGCATTACAAGCAGCAATTTTAAGGGGCAGGGCTTTGAATCCTTTGACCGCAGAAAAGAAGAAAGTCTGGAGGAAAAAAGGGCCATCGGACGCTGTGTGGCAGATTTTCTCAAGGACAATGATGTGATTTTTATGGAGGGCGGAACCACCCAGCTGGAAATCGCCAGATGCATTAAGGAAAAGAATATCACGGTGATCACCGTGGATCTGAACATTGCCATGGTGCTGGCTGAGAGCGCTTCTGTCACTACCATTGTACTGGGCGGCTGTATCTGGGCCGGCACTTATCTTTTGGTGGGGGATATGGTGGAGATGAATATTAAAAATATGCATTTTACCTACTATCTCTCCTCCCCGGGAGCCATTATGGAGGACGGAAGGCTGATCTATCACAATATCCAGCTCTCCTCCATCCGGACCCAGGGAATGGCTCTGGCTGACCAAGTGGTCATTGCCGCCGACAGCTCCAAGTTTGGGAAAAGCGGTTTTTTTTCCAACGGATATTTACAGGATGTAGATGTGCTCATTAGCGATGCGGTCCCGGAAGCCTACCGAGAGCTTATGCCCAAGGGAGGGAGGATTCTCATCGCCGAGTAAGCTTGAAAGGGACAATATATGGAACGTTTGCTGATTTTGGCAGATGATTTGACAGGCGCCGTGGATACGGGAGCATTTCCGGTGGCCTGTGGAAAGGAAGTTATGGTTTATACGGAGGCAAAGGCCTGGCAGGACACCGGACAGGAGCAGGTCTCCATCAATATGGGAACCCGAAACCTGTCCAGGGAAAAGGCCTATGACCTCCACAAAAGATTTGCAAAAAGCAACACAAATTACCATGGCATTGTAATCAAAAAGCTGGATATGGGCTTCCGGGGAAATCCGGCCTGGGAGATCGAGGCGCTTCTGGAAGGGGGAAAATGGCCCATGTGTTTCGTGCTGCCGGCCCTGCCCCAGTTTGGAACCTTTACTCTCTACGGAAATCAGTATGTGAAGGGACAAATTCTGGAGAAATCTCTCTATGCAACGGACCCTGTTCACAGGGCCAGGGAATCCTCCGCTCTTTCTATTTTTCAAAAGAATACCAGGCTTTCCGTGGCCGGAATCGACATTGACGCGGTAAAACGCGGTTGTTTTCGGGAGGCTGTGGAGGAGAAATTAAAAGCCTCCTGCCGAATCCTGATTTTTGACGCAGTTTCCGACAAGGATTGCCAGGAGATCTTCTCTGTGCTTCATAGGGCTTACCCTGACGCTCTCTGGGCCGGTACCCTTGGGCTTTTGGGTGCGGTGACCAAAACCCTGTACAAGGTGAGAGAAAAAAGGGAGACAACACCGGGAAATATCCGCTGCGCCTGTTTTTGCGGCTCTGCCTATGAGGTGTCAAGAGAACAGATCGCGTACAGCGAAAAGCAGGGGCTCTGGGTGGTGCCCTTAAAAATAGCTCCCTGCCTGAAAGGGCAGAGGGAAGAGGAGCTTGGGCGAGTGACAAGGGCTTGCCAGGCGGCCAATGAAAAGGGAAATTTTATGGTGGTTCCGGAGGTTTCCCCGGAGCTTCCTCCTGAGAACCTGCCTCAAAAGATTCTGGAGCTGCTGGTCAGCTGTGCCCATAAGGTTTGCCAAGAGGTCTCTGTGGATCGGGTGGTGATCATAGGCGGGGAGACGGCCGGCGCCATTTTTCGGTCCTTTCAGGTTACCCGCCTCCTGATTCAGGAAAAGCCGGAAACAGGCGTTGCCGCAGGGCGGTTCTTAGACGGAATCTACGCAGGCTCCGGGTTTGCCGCCAAGGGAGGATCTGTGGGGAGCCTGGAGGCATTGGAGAGGATGTTGGGTAAAATATAGGATCATGTTCTGGATTAAGGGGTAGCCCCCAAGAGCCCTTCAGAGAGTATCCCTGGCCTATGAAAGGAACAGGGATACTGCGCAATAGACCAGCAACAGGGCCATGATCGAATTGGTGATTTTTGCATATTTCGAGAAGAGCAGTTTGAAGGCGGAACCAAACAGGGACCAGCACAGAGTAAATACAAAGCCTATAAAGGCCAGCAGCAATGCAAACAGCATTAAAATGGTCCACCTTCCATGGTAGTAGGGAAGGATATACGCCTCCATAGAAACAATGCAATACAGGTAAATTTTAGGATTTATAAATTGAAGGGCAAAGCCGGAAAGGAAGCCGCTCCGGGAATGATTCTCCTCAATGACAGATGAGCTCCCAAGGGTTTTAAATGCCAGAAAAAGCATATAGAGCGCTCCCACTATGAGCATGGGCATTTTGATTTTTGGTATGGCCATAGACAGGGAGTTGCAAAAGAAGGTGCACAGAAGCATGACCCCGGAAAAGCCCGCCCATATGCCCAGATTGAAGGGGAATGCTTTGCGAAATCCCAGCCTGCTCCCATTTGACATGGACATAATATTGTTGGGTCCCGGTGTGACTGCGGTTGCAATGGCATAGGATAAAAAGTGAAACCAGTGAAACGTCATGACTTGATCCTCCTAAGTGATAATGATATAATGGACTCATAGGTTGATATATGAGAATTCCTATATATCATACTATTAGTCTATTATATTGTTAATAGGAGAATTTCATGGAACTGCAAGAAATCGTTGGAAGCAATGTCAAGCTCCTTAGAGAACGGCGAAAGCTTACTCTGGATGCCGCTGCAAAATTAACGGGAGTGTCCCGGAGTATGCTGGCGCAGATTGAAAAGGGAGACGTTAATCCCACCATATCGGTGCTCTGGAAGATCGCAAACGGCTACAAGGTCTCCTTTACCAGCTTAATGGACAGCAGTGCAAAAGAGTCCCTTCTTGTGCGCTCAGAGGACATTACGCCCCTGGTTGAGGATGAAGGAAAGTATTGGAACTATCCCATATTTTCCTTTCAGGAGAATCGTCCATTTGAAATTTACCGCATTGAGATTGAAGTGGGGGGATTCCTGCCTGCTCAGCCTCACATGGCCGGTACAGAGGAATATATCACTGTTTTCTCCGGAAGTGTTGAGATTTCCACGGCCCAGGAAACCTTTCAGCTTGCCCAAGGCGATTCCCTCCGCTTTCGGGCAGATACAGAGCACTCCTACAAAAATGTGGGACCGGCCACCGCAACTCTCAGTATGCTGATTTACTATGATAAAGAATAATCCCTTATCTTATTTAAAAATAAAAATTCGCCGGCTGCTCTACAGTCGGCGAATCTCCTACATAAAAAATTCATGTCCGTGGTACGCAAACAGTCTGGTGAGATTTCTGTCAAACCAGGCCATATTTTTGGGATTGGCGTGAGCCCGGGCGGCAAAGTACAGGGCTCCCTGAGATTCGTCCTCCCCGCAAAGCGCCCGCTCCACAGCCTCAACTGTCTCCGGAGTGACCACCACCCGTTCAATCCTCCCGGTACCCACCGGGGAAAACTGGGCCCTTCCGTCCACCCTCTGATAAATAACCTCCTTTACACTAGATCCAAATCTGCCGGTCTCCAACCGGTTCAATACCACATTGGCCACCAGCATCCGGCCCTTAATGTCCTCTCCCGAGGTCTCCGCCTCCACAAGCTTAAGAAGCGCCGTGTAATCCTCCTGGGAAATATCAATCACCCAGCCGGATTCCTTCTGGTTTTCCTCCTCCTTGCTTCCCTCCTGCTGATTTCCATCCTGATTCTCATTCCTTGACAGCTTCCAGGCTTCTAACGCCTCTGACCGTCTGGCCTGTGCCAGGCCTGTATCTGCCGGCCCCAAAACAACATCTGTCTCTGTCAGGTGCCGTATATTTTCCATATAACCCGCACTTGCCATAACAGCTGCTCCGGCAAGTGTCTTTTCTGTATCCTCTGTTTTTTCGCTTTCGTAAGAGTCTGCCGTCTTTCTGGTCTCCTCATTCGTATTACCTGATGCTCCCAAAAGGAACAAAACCATACTTAATACAACTGCAATAACTCTTATTCTGTTCATAATCCATATTTTAACAGATTATGTTCATTATGTCAACCTAAATATTACAAAATTATTACATTTATTATATTTTCTTTACATTATGATTGCGTTTTTATTTCGGATTGGGGGATTTCCTTCTTTTTCCCCAGGCCTGGTATCAACAAAGCCAGAAGCAAGGGGAAAATAACCGCTACCAAAAGTCCGGCCTTCAGCTCTCCGTCTGCCATTCCGGAAACCAGACCCACAAGCCCCGGTCCTGCCGAGCAGCCAATATCCCCGGCCAGAGCCAAGAGTCCAAACATAGCCGTACCGCCCAGAGGGATATGTAAGGATGCCATGCTGAATACCCCGGGCCACATAATGCCCACCGAAAACCCGCAGAGGCCGCAGCCAACCAGGGACAGCAGGGGCCAGGGAGCAAACACAGCCAGCAAATAGGCAAACACGCAGAGAGAGGCGCTTACAAGCAAATAGGTCTTTAAGGGTATCTGGCTTCCCTTTTTTCCGTAAAACAGCCGGCTTGCCCCCATGAGCAGGGCAAAGGTGCAGGTTCCCAGCAAATCTCCCAGGGTCTTGGAAACGCCAAGCCCGGTCTCTGCAAACAGGGAGGACCACTGGGACATGGCCTGCTCTGCCGCGCCGCTGCAAATCATAAGCACAAAAAACAGCCAAAAGAGCCGCAAAGAAAACAATTTTCTCAGGGACAGCCCTGCTCCGTCCTCTGACAGGGTCCGGATGGGCACCCAGCCAAACAGCAGGGCATTGGCCAGGGGGATTAAGGCCCAAATAAGAGGAAGATATTTCCAATTTTCCAGGCCAAACAAATTAAAATACAGCGTGGAAGCCAATACCACGGCCACATGCCCCCAGCAATAGAAGGAATGAAGCATACTCATGGCCGAGGCCTTCTGTTCTCCGGGAAGAGCCTCCACCAGAGGACTGACCAGCACCTCGATAAGGCCGCCTCCCACTGCATTGATTCCCATGGCCAGAGCCAGACCAGCCACCGGCCAGGGCAGCCATGCGGGGAAAAAGCTTAGGCCAGCCAGTCCGGCCACGCAGAGAAAGTGGGCCACCACCAGGCAGGATCGATATCCCAGCCTATCCACATAGCGGGCTGCTATGACATCCACTGCCATCTGAACAAAAAAGTTCATAGAAATCAAAAGCCCCAGCTGCTCCACAGACACCTGAAACTGTCTTTGAAAGGTTACAAACAAGAGAGGCGCCAGGTTATTGATAATAGCCTGGGTAATATAGCCCAGATAGCAGGCCTTTAGGGTATGTTTAAAGCTCCAGTTCATAAGATACTCCTCTGTTTTTTCTATAATTCTTCTTTTGCCAGACGGCTACAATCTGTACCAGCCTCCCGGCTCCTCCGGAAACACAGGCATGGGCAGACCGTCCCTGGCCTGCCGGCATATACGCCTGGCCTGCTCTCTCCAATTCTGTTCATCCGCCTCCCGGCGCGGCTGATGGAGCACAAAAATCTGTCGGATGTCCAGCAAATCTTCCAGCAAGCGCCGAACGGATCCCAATCCCACATAGGGAAAGGGAAGAAAAAACCAGTCAATCCGGGGGCTCCAGCCGGCGATTTGGGTAAACAGCTCCTTTCCAGGCGCCGCATCCCCCGGCACCACCCATCGTTGCCCGGCCGCCTCGATGAGAAGCGTCAGATTGGGAACCTGGGCGTATGGGACACCCTCATGTATTGTATGCAGAAAGCCTACGCGAAATGACCCAAGCTTCATCCAAAAGGGACCAGACCTGCTTTCCTCTCTTGTGACCGCCCGTAGCCTCCGCCTTTTGGACAAGAGCTGTGTTCCCTCCCACAAGCTCTCCCCCTCTTTGGACAAAAGCTTTCCCGCTCCAATTTCCGTGAGCTCCTCTATCACCGGATCCGTGGAAATCACCTGTAGATCAGGATTGCGCCCCAGGGCCTCCTCCACATCCTCCCGGCAGAAATGGTCTCCATGACCATGGGTAAAGATCAGGGTCTTTAAATTTCCCCTCTCTATCTCCTCCAAAAGCTCCCGGCGAATTCCGGGCGGAGTGTCCGGATACAGGCCTGCCGGGTCTCTAGAAAACACATCAATGCCCACCGCCTGTCCCCCGGCCAGCAAAACCATTCCCGCATTGGATACATACCGCATACAGCCTGTGTCAGATCTCATGACGCTCCTCCCGCTTTCTCTTCCGACATTCCGAGGGGGTGCAGCCCTTGATCTCCCGGAAGCTCTTTGCAAAATAGCTCATTTCCTGAAATCCGCACTGGGCGGCGATCTCCGCAATCTTCCAGTCCGTAGTACCCAAAAGCCCCGAAGCCTTCTGTACCCGAAGCTGCTTTAAATAGGCAATGGGGGTGGTTCCAATCATACTGCGAAAGCAGCGCAGACACTCGCTAACGCTGATAGACGCGCTCCGGGCAATCTGGGTCGTGCTGATCTCCTCCTGATAGTGCTCCTGGATGTACTGGAGCATAACCTTAATCCGCTCTCCGTCCCGCAGCGCCTTGTCTGAGAGCCGGTTCCCGGCAGTCCCCTGGTGCTCATGGAGGAGAAACAAAAACCTTGACAGGGCATTGCGCACCTGAAATTCATAGCCTCTGGGCTCCTGCACACAGCTTTGCCAGGCCTCCTCTACCGCCTCCATAGCCTCCCGCTGCCAGTCCACGGAGGAATAGAAAAAGACTCCCTTTAGGGACGCATTTCCCAGGAGAGGCTGCAAATATTTCTGCCAGAACACGCTGTCCATCCCTGCGCCCACCAGCCTGGCATGAAAAGCCATGGAATGGAACCGGCAGCTTTCCAGGCCTTCGGCCCAAGCCCCATGAAGCACCTCTGAATTGATAAAAAAGCCATCCCCCTTTTTCAGCACCCGCTTTTCCGTGCCTATGGCCACCAGGGATTCTCCCTCTGTGATAATCCCTGCCTCCAGCTCCTCGTGCCAATGCCAGGGAACCTCTGTCTCCTGTAGATTATCGTGATAACATCCAATGGGAAACAAAGGCGTCCCATGCTCCACCAGCTCCCGCCCATGCTCATCTACCTTAGCCTCGAAGATTGATAATGCCATGATTACCTCCTTTTTGACGATTTTGTCATATAGTATTGGATGTTTTGTTCTATTAAACCGTCAATTAAAGTGATATAATCATATCACAACAACAAACAAAACGCAAGAAAAATTAAAAAATTTTAAGGAGGAAATGAATATGAAGCTAAATCTCATGTCTATTGGAAATGTAGAACGTTTTTTTGAAATCGTGGAAAAATGTCAGGGAGCCGTGATGCTTCACCTGGCCGACTGTAGTCTCTGTGATCTGAAAAAGAATCCTCTGGCCCGGCAGCTTCTGGAGCCGGGAACCAAAAAACAGAATCCCATGTCTCTCCAGCTGAGCTGTCCCGCAGACTTTCCCCTTCTCCTGCAGTACATGATGGAAGCTGCCTATGAGTAAAATTATTTAATAGAGCCGGCACGAAAATCGTACCGGCCCTCTCTTTTTATGACAGAAATCCTCTAAAAAGCTGTCCTCCAGCCCCTCTGTCCTGTTTTCATTCCCAGGGCAGACGGTCCTCTAGCTCCTCCGTCCCGTCTCAATCACCGGAACAGGCGTATCATCCCGCAAATCCAAATCCCGAATATATTTTCTGGTCTCTGCAACAATCACCGGGGACAGCAGCAGCACAGCCACCAGGTTGGGAATGGCCATGAGGGCATTTAAAATATCTGCAATGGTCCAAACCAGATCCAGGGCCACCACGGGAGCAATGGCCGCCACCAGCACATAGATCAGCCGATAAGGCATCAGCCCCTTCTTCCCTGCAAAATACTCCACACACCGCTCTCCATAGTAGGCCCAGCCCAAAATAGTAGAGTAGGCAAAGGAGATAATCCCCACCACCAGAATCACAGGCCCCAGATAGGGAATCTGTCCAAAGGCCATGGAAGTCAACACGCCCCCGTTGCTGATCTCGTTGGCATTGATAGCCGGGTTCTTCATAATGGTGGATACCAGCACCAGACCGGTCATCAGACACACCACCACCGTATCCCAGAAGGTTCCCGTGGCGGAAACCAGAGCCTGACGCACGGGATTTCTGGTCTGAGCGGCCGCAGCCGCAATGGGGGCAGAGCCCATACCGGATTCATTGGAAAACAATCCCCGGGCCACTCCATAGCGCATAGCCATCATAACACCGCTTCCCACCAGGCCGCCTGCAGCCGCCCCCGGGGTAAAGGCCAGCTTGCAGATGGTCTGAATCGCCGGAATAATAAAATCATGATTGATTCCCAGAATAATCACGCAGCCCACCACATAGAAGAAGGCCATAAAGGGCACCAGCTTCTCACACACTCGTGCGATGCTCCGGATACCGCCGAAAATAACCACAGCCGTCAAAACTGCAATGATCACACCTACCACAGCCCCGTTAATATGTAAATTCTCCTCACAGACCGTGGCAATGGCATTTACCTGGGTAGCACAGCCGATTCCAAAGGAGGCAGCACCTGCCAGTACGGCAAAGACCAGAGCCATAATCTTTCCCAGTTTTTTCCATTTTAATCCTCGCTCCAGGGCATACATGGCGCCTCCCTGCATCCGGCCATCCGCAGTCTTTACCCGGTATTTCACTGCAATCAAAGACTCCGCGTACTTGGTGGCAATGCCGAACACGCCGGTCAGCCAGCACCAGAGCACGGCTCCAGGCCCTCCCATAGCAATGGCGGTTCCCACTCCGATAATATTTCCAGTACCGATGGTGGAGGCCAAAGCCGTAGCTAGGGCACCAAACTGGGTCACTTCTCCCTCCGCGTACGGATCCTTGGTCACGGACAGCCGGATTCCCTTAGAAACGGTTTTCCACTGAATAAATCCTGTGCGAATCGTCATAAACAAATGGGTGCCCAGCAGGAGAATAATCATTCCCCAGCCCCACACCACCTCATCAATCTTATTGATAACATTGGTTATCACTTCCATAACATGCACTCCTCCCTGCTGCTATTGTATTGGATACGAAAATGACAGGCCCAGATATAAAAACAGGCAGACATTTCTTCATGTCCACCCTCAGACTTATCTCCCATATCCAATTTTTTCAATTATAGCATGGTGTTTCCCGTTTGC
This sequence comes from uncultured Lachnospiraceae bacterium, assembly GCA_947574135.1. Lineage (GTDB taxonomy): Bacteria > Bacillota > Clostridia > Lachnospirales > Lachnospiraceae > RGIG4284. Next base: position 4,440 of record CANPIM010000011.1, on the reverse strand, counting down.
CAAGAAAATATTTTCTTTATTTTCCTTATTACTCCAAAAATTTTATCGTTTCTTCCTTTTGCACAGAATTCCTTCCCCTTCGAAAGCTAGCCTTACCCCCTCAGATAAATAAAAAAGACCTCTATGGAGATCTATGGCATCTCCATAAAGGCCTTCTCAAGCTTCCTTTTATCCTGCTATCCCTGAACAGGAAAGCATTCCCTTAAACCGTCCGTTCTTAGTTTTAAACCTCAACCGGATCCTCATCTATATCTGTTTCTTCCAGAAGCTCCTCTTCAGAAAGCTCCTCATCCTCCAAAAGGTCATCGGAAAGCTCCTCGTCGGAAAGCTCCTCCGGGTCAAAATCAAGCTCCAGATTTTCCTCCAAATCCACTTCCTCTGCAGGCTCCATCTCATCCAGACTCTCCAGCGTCTCCATATCGCTGTCCAGCTTTACATTCCGGTAGCGCTTTAAGCCCGTACCGGCCGGAATAAGCTTTCCGATGATAACATTCTCCTTGAGACCGATAAGGGGGTCTACCTTACCCTTAATCGCTGCCTCGGTAAGCACCTTGGTGGTCTCCTGGAAGGAGGCCGCAGACAGGAAGGAATTGGTGGCCAGAGAGGCCTTGGTAATGCCCAGCATCACCTGCTTGCCCTCCGCCGGCTGCTTGCCCTCCGCAATGAGCTGCTCATTCACATCGTCAAACTCCAGCACATCCACCAGAGTGCCCGGAAGCAGCTCCGAATCTCCGTTGTTCTCCACCCGGATCTTCTTTAACATCTGCCGCACAATCACCTCAATGTGCTTATCGTTAATTTCCACGCCCTGGAGACGGTATACCCGCTGTACCTCCTGGATCATGTAGTCCTGCACAGCACGGATTCCCTTGATCTTCAGGATGTCATGGGGATTCACACTACCCTCGGTAAGCTCGTCGCCGGCCTCCAGAACCTGGCCGTCCTGCACCTTCCTGCGGGAGCCATAGGGAATCAGATAGGTTTTGGACTCCCCGTTGTCCCGGGTCACCTGGATCTCCCGCTTTTTCTTGGTGTCCAAAATGGTCACTGTACCCGGAATCTCCGTGATAATGGCCAGGCCCTTGGGCTTTCTGGCCTCGAAAAGCTCCTCCACACGGGGCAAACCTTGAGTAATATCGCCGCCGGCCACGCCGCCGGTATGGAAGGTACGCATGGTCAGCTGGGTACCCGGCTCACCGATGGACTGGGCCGCGATAATTCCCACAGACTCTCCCACCTGCACCGCCTCACCCGTAGCCATGTTGGAGCCGTAGCACTTGGCACAGATACCGATATGGGACTTACAGGTCAAAATGGTACGAATCTTCACCCTGTCATAGGGCTTTCCGTCGGTATCCACCCCGTCCTTTACAATGGCTGCCGCCCGCTTGGGAGTAATCATGTGATTGGCCTTTACAATCACATTCCCGTCCTTATCACAGATGGTCTCACAGGCAAACCGCCCGGTAAGCCGCTCCTGGAGGCTCTCAATCTCCTCCTTGCCATCCATAAAGGCCTTTACATACATGCCGGGGATTTCCTTCCCCTCCGAGCAGTCAATCTCCCGGATAATCTGCTCCTGGGACACATCCACCAGACGTCTGGTCAGATATCCGGAGTCTGCTGTACGCAGAGCCGTATCAGACAGGCCCTTACGTGCGCCGTGGGCGGACATGAAATACTCCAGTACGTCCAGTCCCTCACGGAAATTGGACTTAATGGGAAGCTCAATGGTATGACCGGTAGTGTCAGCCATGAGACCACGCATGCCAGCCAGCTGCTTAATCTGTTTATCGGAACCACGGGCGCCGGAATCCGCCATCATATAAATATTGTTGTACTTATCCAGGCCGTCCAAAAGGGCCTTGGTCAGCACCGCGTCCGTCTCCTTCCAGGTCTCCACAACCTCCTTGTAGCGCTCCTCCTCGGTAATCAGACCGCGCTTATAGTTGCGGGTGATCCGGTCCACCGTATCCTGGGCCTTTGCAATCAGCTCCGGCTTCTCCGGAGGCACGGTCATATCCGAAATGGATACGGTCATGGCCGCCCGGGTGGAATATTTATAGCCCATGGCCTTAATATCATCCAGCACCTCAGCCGTCTTGGTGGCTCCGTGGGTATTGATAACCTTCTCCAAAATCTGCTTCAGGCCCTTTTTACCCACATGGAAGTCCACCTCCAGCTTCAGCTCATTTCCCGGCACGCTTCTGTCCACAAATCCCAGATCCTGTGGCAAAATCTCGTTGAAAATAAAGCGTCCCATGGTGGAATCAATGATATCGGAAATCACGCTGCCGTCGGAAAGCTTCTTGCTTACCCGCACTTTAATCCGGCTCTGCAGCTTGATAATCCCGTTTTCATAGGCCAAAATAGCCTCATTTACACTCTTAAAATACTTGCCCTCTCCCAGCTCTCCCGGGCGCTCCTGGGTCAGGTAATAGATTCCCAGCACCATGTCCTGAGAAGGCACGGCCACAGGGCCGCCGTCAGAAGGCTTTAACAGGTTGTTGGGAGACAACAGCAAAAACCGGCACTCGGCCTGAGCCTCCACGGAAAGGGGCAGATGCACTGCCATCTGGTCACCGTCAAAGTCGGCGTTAAAGGCTGTACATACCAGGGGATGAAGCTTGATAGCCTTACCCTCTACCAAAATAGGCTCAAAAGCCTGGATTCCCAGACGATGCAGGGTAGGGGCCCGGTTCAGCATTACCGGATGCTCCTTGATAACCTCCTCCAGGACATCCCACACCTCCGGCTGTACCTGACGCTCCACCATCTTTTTGGCGCTCTTAATGTTGTGGGCTGTGCCGTTCTGCACCAGCTCCTTCATCACAAAGGGCTTAAAGAGCTCAATAGCCATCTCCTTGGGCAGACCGCACTGATAGATTTTCAGCTCCGGGCCCACCACAATAACGGAACGGCCGGAGTAGTCCACACGCTTGCCCAGAAGATTCTGACGGAACCGACCGGACTTTCCCTTCAGCATATCGGACAGGGATTTTAAGGCTCGGTTTCCCGGCCCGGTCACAGGCCGTCCCCTCCGTCCGTTGTCAATCAGGGCATCCACCGCCTCCTGCAGCATGCGCTTTTCATTTCGCACAATAATGTCCGGGGCCCCCAGCTCCAGGAGCCGTTTCAAACGGTTGTTGCGGTTGATAATTCTTCTATACAAATCATTTAAGTCAGAGGTTGCAAAGCGTCCGCCGTCCAGCTGCACCATGGGGCGCAGATCCGGGGGAATTACGGGAATGGCATCCATAATCATCCACTCCGGCTTGTTTCCGGAGCCATGGAAGGCCTCCACCACCTCCAGACGCTTGATAATCCGGGCCCGCTTCTGTCCCGTGGCGTCCTTTAAGGCAGCCTTCAACTCTGTGGATTCCTTCTCCAGATCAATGGCACGCAGAAGCTCCTGAATGGACTCCGCACCCATGCCTACCCGGAACCGGTTTCCGTACTTCTCCCGCTCATCCTGGTATTCCTTCTCTGTCAAAATCTGCTTGTACTGGAGACTGGTATCTCCCGGGTCCAATACAATATAGGAGGCAAAATACAGCACCTTCTCCAGAGTTCTGGGAGACAGATCCAGGATCAGTCCCATGCGGCTGGGGATTCCCTTAAAATACCAGATGTGAGAGACCGGGGCTGCCAGCTCAATATGGCCCATACGCTCCCGGCGGACATTGGACTTGGTTACCTCCACGCCACAGCGGTCGCAGACCACGCCTTTATAACGGATTTTCTTATATTTTCCACAATGACACTCCCAGTCCTTGCTGGGTCCAAAGATGCGCTCACAGTATAGGCCGTCCTTTTCCGGCTTCAGGGTGCGGTAGTTGATGGTCTCGGGCTTTTTCACCTCGCCCCTGGACCACTCCCGGATCTTTTCCGGAGAAGCAAGACCAATCTTGATGGCATCAAAGGTCATAGGCTGATACACTTCATTATTTGTCGTCTCTGGCATGTGTGGCACTCCCTTCTATTCTTCGTCATCCAACACGTCGTCAAAATCCGCGAACTCGTCGTCCTCGTCGTCCTCTTCTTCCTCGATGTCCACCAGCTCGTCGCCTTCAAATTCCTGCTTCTGGAATCCGTAATCACGGAAGGACTCCTCGTCGCCGCCAAAGTTCCGATCTCCCTCAATAATAGAGCGCAGATCCACCTCGCCGTAGTCGCTGGTCTCCATGATCTTCACTTCCGTATTGTCCTCCCTGAGCACCCGCACATCCAGTCCCAGAGACTGCAGCTCCTTTAAGAGCACCTTGAAGGATTCGGGAATTCCCGGCTCCGGAATGTTATCACCCTTGATGATGGCCTCGTAGGTTTTTACCCGGCCCACCACATCATCGGACTTCATGGTCAGAATTTCCTGGAGGGTGTAGGCCGCACCGTAGGCCTCCAGGGCCCAAACCTCCATCTCACCAAAGCGCTGTCCGCCAA
>CANPIM010000010.1 GCA_947574135.1 uncultured Lachnospiraceae bacterium | reverse complement strand
GCAGCTTGACGCTACGCCGACCCTCGCTTAAAATGTTTTCTTACGTCACCGCCCCGTCCTCCACCATATTTTTTTCATCTGCTATATACAGCACCTCCCCCAGGCGCTTATATCCCTTGGCAAGGGCCAGTATTTGCTCCTTCTCCTCCCGGTTGCTGTCAAGACAGAAAATAGCCTCCTCTCCATAGAGAAAATGCAGGCATTTCTTCTCTCTCACCTCCGAAGCCCCTGTTAAAAATTCCCCATAGCCATACAGCTCTCTCCCCACGCACACGGAAAGCTGTACCCCCAGCTCCTTTCTTCCGGCGGCCTGGAGCTCCTGCAGCATCCGGTGACCCGGGGGATATAGTCCTCCTCCGAAATCCGATAATAAACCATGAAAAAGGACGTATTTTCCATATAAAGCATACATCTGGCCGCAAACCGGGGATTTCTCTCAAAGCAGTCTGTCAGAATCCTTGCACATTCCTTCTCATTCTTCCCTTCCGGGTAGTCCTCCACAATAAATCCCATGAGCGTATATCTCTCTGCAAAGAATTCACGGAACTGCTGGGCCACCTCCTGAGGGGTCATCTCGTTTTTCAGCATGGCCAAAAAATAGTCCTCCGGATTTCTCTGCGCCTGTTTTCCCCGCTCCTCGTATTCCTCAATGAGAACCCGGAGACGCCGGACCATGGCATTAAACTGATGGATCATGCTTCGTATTTCAAACTGTCCCTGGGGGGAATATGGATTTGGAGATTTCCCTCCTCCACCTGCTTTAACCCTCCGCTAATCTCTGTGATGGGATTGACAATACTCTTTAAAAAATAATTGGAATAGTAGCCTGCCAACAGGAAAATAATTCCGGCGCTGATAAGAATCATGATGGCCACCCGCCAAAACTCCTCTGTCAGCTCCTCTGTCTTAATATAGCTTTCCACATACCACTCCGTATGGGCAAAGGGGATGACCTTCCTTACACAGGTGTATTCCTTTTGAGAAAAATCCTGGTCATCTGTGGTGGTAAATATGACCTCCCCCTCTGCTCCCACAATTCTGGTGATACCCAGCTTATTATCTCCCCGAAGATAATTCCGGTTATAGTCCTCAATGGTTTCCCCTGCCCCTGTTACCTGATAAAAGGTGACCATTTCTATTTTCTGGGAGCGATCCGTGGTCACGTCGGGAGAGAGGGCAAAAACCAGCACCAGCAGATTCTTTTTTCCGCCTATATAAAGGTCATTGGCTGACTCCGTATCATAGGAGCCTGCAAACACCACATTATGCGTTTTTAAAGCCTCCAGATACCATTTTGTACTCTCTATCTCCTCCCGGGTCCGGTTGACGCTGTTTTTAATGTAGGTTTCCCGCCCATCCTTCATATAAAATCCCAGAGAGATAATATCCTTCACCGGCTCCAGCACAAGATTTCCTGCCTGAGAAAGCTTTTGCTCGTATTCATATCTCTGCAGAATATCCGATGTATCCGTTCCCGCCGCATAGTCCATAATCTCATTGTTATTGGAATAAATCAAATGGGATAACCGCATGGACATCACATTCACATCCGACAAAAGCTCTGTCACAATCGTATCCTGGGCCCGCTCTATATTTTCCACAGCCTGTTTTTTAAACTGCTGGTTTAATATTTTCAGAGCTATAAACAGGGCTGTCAAAAGCGGAATCACGATCAGAAAAACAAACAACAGATAGTACATGTTTTTCAGCGGGATTTTCTTTGTCTTTTGATTCATGGTTCCCGGGGCCTCCTTTGTATCCTACAAAAACTACAGCCTGGAAAGCTTCTCATACAGGGGCAACAGACAGGTATAGGCCTCATCAAAAACAGGCTTTAGCCTCCGGTATACCTGACAATGGCGTTCCACAGGCTTTACCCGATCCTCAAATTTCAGAAAGCGGCGTACCTCCTCAAAATCCGGGAAAATCCCCACGCCCACGCCGGCAATCACTGCCGCTCCAATGGAGGTGGCGATCTCCACCTGATCCGGCCGGCGAAGCTCCACCTCCAGCACATCCGCCAGAATCCGGGCCGTCACATCCGCCTTGGCCCCGCCTCCGGTAAGGCACAGCTCCCTGACAGGCATATATTTTCGGTAGGCCTTTAGAATCAGCTCCATATTCATGGCCACGCCCTCCAGCACGGCCCGCACATAGTCCTTTTTCTCGTGCTCCGGCTTAATGCCCAAAAAAGCTGAACTTGTGTTTGGATTCCATCGGGGACTGCGCTCTCCCAGCATATAGGGAAGAAACAAAAGGTTCTTGGCTCCCACGGGAGACTTCTCCACCATCCTGTCCATCTCCCTGTAGGGAACGTCATCACAGAGATTGTCCCGCATATAGGAAAAAGAGCTGCCTGCCGCCTGCATGGCTCCGCAGGGCATATACCGGCCCGGGATCACGTGGGCAAAGCAGTTTACCACCTGATCCTCATCCATAAAGGGCTCCCGGGTGGTTCCCCCAATCCAGGCGGAGGTGCCGTAGGTGAGATACAGCTCGCCGTCGTCAATGCAGGCCGCCCCCACGGCCGAGCAGGGACCGTCCCCGCCTCCGCACACAATGGGCGTCCCCGCAGGCAGGCCGCACTCTCCCGCAATGCGCTCCTGCACATAGCCTGCAATGTCCGTGGATTTTTTAAGCTCCGGCAGCTTTTCCTCCGAAATCTGGGCAGCCTCCAGAATCTCCCTGGACCAGCACAGATTCCGCAGATCCAGGGCATGGGTGCCCGAGGCATCGGAGTAATCCGTGACAAAATTTCCCGTGAGCCGATGAATCACATAGTCCTTAGCCTGGAGCATTTTGTAGGTTTTGGCATAGATTTCCGGCTCATGCCTCTTTAACCACATAAGCTTTTCCACGCTGTAGCTGGCGCTGAGCCGATGTCCGGTTATCTCGTACATACGTTTGGATCCTATGCGCTCCCCCAGGATCCCGGCCTCCTCAGAAGCCCGCTGGTCCGCCCAGATCATGGCGTCCCGCAGAGGCCTTCCCTGCCGGTCCACCACCAGACAGGCCTGCATCTGGGCGCTAAAGGAAACCGCCGCCACCCGGGAGGCATCCTCCCCCTCCAGCACGGCCCGGGTGGCGTCACACATGGCGTCCCACCAGTTTTCCGGGTCCTGCTCCGCATAGTTTCCGTTAAAAAAACGCACAGGATAGGGCACGGTAAAGCTTCGCACCACCTTTCCTTCCGTGGTAAACAGGGTGGCCTTGTTGCCGGAGGTCCCCAGATCGTGTGCAATCAAAAATTGTTTCATATGCTCCCAACCCTTCTAACATGATGTTTGTTTTTTACTTTCTCCATTTTTATATGGCCTATGTCACTTATTATGTCATAAATATATTGCGCGCAAAAAGGCTTGTCAAGATAAAATCCCATGGAACAGGGGTTTTCCCTCCCCTGAGCTTCCATGGGATTTCTCTCTAAAAGGCCAAATCCGGCGCGATCCGCTTCTCAAATCCAAAGCGCATGGTCATATAGGTGTCCACCATCTGACACACCTCCACATCTCCAAGCTCCGCCAGCATAAGCATCAAATGATTGGGGGTGTACCGGTCTGTTCTCTTTAAAATAAACTCCTGGATACATTGTACTGCTGTAAAGCCTGCATCTTCCAGAGTATCCGCAGAACAAATGGCATACCAGCGATCCGCTGTTTCCAGAATGGGCCAGGGCTCTGTCCTGCCCTTGATGAGCTCAAGCTTTACATCCACCTCTCCGGCCACCTCCAGGCCGGCCACGATCTCCCCGTCCCCCTGATAGGCATGGATATCTCCTGCAGCCACCAAAGCCCCGGGGGCAAAAACCGGCAAATACAATACGCTCCCTTTTGTCAAATATTTACAATCCATATTTCCCCCGTGACGTCCCTGATCCAGGGTGCTCATGCGCTCCTCAGCCGCCACTCCCAGGCAGCCGGGAAAGGGCTTTGTCTCCACCATCACCCCGAACATATCTGCAATTCCGTCCTGAATGGGAAATTTCACCACCTCATCATCCGTAATATATTTCCGGAAGGCCCGGCTCACCTGGATATCATTACAGATCAGAGTGGCATCCGAGGTCACCCGCACATCCTCCACTGTAATTTTTATGGTATCCCCGGGCATGGCTCCGTTTACGTATACGGGACCATTTACCGGGTTAATGGGATGCCCCAGCATGGCCCGGGCCTGTATGGTATCTGTATCCTTCATCACATCGTTCCAGGTGTCCTGGCAGGTAAAGCTTACCGTATCTCCAGGCTCTGCATAGGCCGCCGGCACATTCCAGGGACTATACCAGTGGGTTTGCTTCTTGGGATCTACTTTTATCATCATGTCTGCTCCTTTTGTCTCTCTACTCTATGACCATGGCTGTCTCTGCCAAGGTGTCGTATACCTCTTCCATATTATCCTTCGTTACCAAAAGCGTGTTGATCTCCTGAATCTTTTCAACCTCCTTTCCATTGAGGAAGTCCACCACCCCGTCTAAAGCCTTGGCTCCCATCAAAAGGGGCTGCTGGGTACTGGTGCCCGCAATGGTTCCCTCCCGCACAGCGCTCAAAAGCTCCTCATTGCTGTCAAAGCCAAAAATAAGGACCTCTGTGCGTCCTGCCGCCTGACAGGCTGCCAAAACACCCAGGCTTGCATCATCGGAGGTACAGAAAATGGCCTTCAGGCTGGGATAGGCGGTAAGATAATCCTGGGCATAGGCCTCCCCCTCGCTTCGGTTTTCCCGTTCCATCTGACGGAAATCCACAATCTCCACGCCGGCAGCGCTGACGCCCTCCTCAAAGCCGGCCTTTCGATCCTGCTGGTTCTGCCGGGCCTGAGGTCCCACAATCTCCGCCACCTGATCTCCTTCCTTTAAGAGCGTAGCCAGATAGGCGCCGCCCTCCTTTGCTCCGTCCAGGTTGTTGGTCTTGATAAAGGTCACATATTCTCCGGAATCCGTGCCAATGTCGCTGATAGCCACAGGAATCCCGGCCTCCTTTGCCAGCTCCAGGGCCGTCACACAGGAGGCGGAATCCGTGGGACTGATGACGATTCCGTCCACCCCCTTTACAATCACATCCTGCATATTGGTGTACTGGATATCGGCGCTGTTCTTGCTGTCATAGGTAGTAACCGTTACATTGCCAAGCTTCTCGGCCTCCCTCTCGATTCCCGTGGCCATAAACCGCCAGAAGGGCGTATCCATGGAGGGCGTGATATAAGCGATCTCATAGACCTTCTCCTCCCCGGAGTCTGCCGGGACCTCCTTTTCCTCCTGCCCTTCCTCCTTTGCGGCTCCCCTCTCCTCTGTAGCCTCCTTTCCCGGGGCGTCTGCCGGATTTTGGGCTTCTTTCTGCCCGCATCCTGCCAGACTGCATGCCAAAACAACGGCCAACAACATTCCTACGCGTTTCCTCATTTGATTTTCCTCCTTTTCTCTTGTGTATTACCTTTATGTTCAAACGGCTTACCGCCGCTTGCGCCTAATTTTTCCTTTTGTGGGAGAGCTGTTCCGTGAGCACAGCTACTATGATGACGACCCCAATGGCCGTTCCCTGCCAGAAGGTATTGACCCCCAAGAGGTTCAGGGAATTCCGAAGCACCCCCACAATAAACACTCCGATAGCCGTCCCCCAGAGCGTACCCTTTCCTCCCAGCATGGAGGCTCCCCCAATGACCACAGCGGCAATCACATCCATCTCTGCCCCCTTGCCATAGGTGGGATCGCAGGCCATAAGCCTGGAAATCATAACCAGCCCTGCAGTGGCCGCCATAAGAGCCGAAATGATATAGGAAACCATAATTACCTTCTTAGTCCCGATTCCCGAAATGCGGGAGGCCTCTTCATTGGAGCCCGACGCATAGAGAAACCGTCCATAGCGGCTCCTGGTCATCACCAAAATAAACAATAGATACAAAAGGATAATCAGCACCAGATAAAAAGGAAGATCTCCCACCAGCTTTCCCTTTCCCAGAAACCCAAAGGCCTCGGGAAATTTGGAGGCAGAGGACCCATCCGTAACCACGTAATTCATACTCTGGCAAATTAGCTGGGTTCCCAGGGTAACAATAAAGGCGGGAAGCTTCATATACCCAATCAAAAATCCGTTTACAATTCCCACCAAAAGAGCCACTCCGTAGGCAAGAACCAGGGCCTTTGCCACATTCCCTGTGGCCTGCAGCTCTATGGCTGCCAGCATTCCTGCAAATCCCAGCAGGGTTCCCACGGAGAGATCAATGCCACTGGTAATAATCACCAGCGTCATGCCGATAGCCATAAGGGCTGTGGTGGATTGCTGCGAACATATGTTCAGAATGTTTCCCTTGGTCAAAAAGGTAGGGGAGACCAGGGACATGATAAGCCCTCCGACCAGCAAAACCAGCAGCATCATCAACTCTGTGCGGTTATTGCGCAGAGCCCAAATTCTCCGCATTCTTCTGTATTCTGTTTTCCAGACTTCCTGACGCTTCTCTTGTTGTACTTCCTTTTCCATTTATCTCTCTGCTCCTTCCTTGGTTCCCATGGTGGCGTAGTAGCCAATCTCCTCCTCCGTGGTGTCCGCCGTAAGAAGAGATGCCACGATTCTCCCGTCCCGAACCACCAGGGTCCGATCCGTAACCCCGAGAATCTCGTTGATCTCAGAGGAAATCATAACAATGGAAATTCCATTCCCGGCCAGCTCCCGCAAAATTCCGTAGATCTCGCTTTTAGAGGCCACGTCGATTCCGCGGGTGGGCTCATCGATAATCAACAGCTTGGGATGGGCCAGCAGCCATTTTCCCAGAAGAATCTTTTGCTGGTTCCCTCCGGACAGGCTGCTCACCTTATTGTAGGGCTCTCCCACCTTGATCCGCAGTCTCTCCACCAGCTCTGCGCAACGCCTTTCTTCCCCTGCCGCTTCTATCAAAGGTCTTTTTGCCACAGCATGTACCACCATATTCAGGTTGTGGAGAATGGACATTTCCTGATGCAGCCCCTCCTCCTTGCGCTTTTCCGAGAGATACCCCATACCGGCCCGGATGCTGGCCCCAATGGAATCCTTTTTGATCTCCCTCCCCTGAAAGCAGACCCTTCCCGAGGAGCGGGGATCGATTCCAAAGACACATCGCAGAAGCTCCGTGCGCCCGGCTCCCACCAGGCCTGCCACCCCTAAAATCTCCCCCTCATGTACCTGAAAGGAACAGTCCTGAACAAAATTTACCCTGTCACAGATTCCCCGCACATCCAGAACCACCTCCCTGGAAATCTCCCGTTTCCGGCCGTTCCCCTTCCCGTACAGATCAGCAATCTGCCGTCCCACCATGGCCTTTATCAGCTCCATCTCTCCCAAGTCCTTTGTGGCCGCATGGGGCAGCACCAGCCTCCCGTCCCGAAACACGGTGATCCGGTCGGATATCTCATAAATTTCTTGAATGCGGTGGGATACGATGAGAAAAGCCACTCCCTTTTCCTTCAACTCCCGAATCATCTCAAAGAGCCGCTTTACCTCCTTTCCCGACAAGGTGGCCGTGGGCTCATCCAGGATAATCACCCGGGCTTCTCTGGACATGGCCTTCATAATCTCCACAATCTGCATCTCCGCCACGGAAAGCCCGGCCATGGGCTCCATGGGATCGATAAATTCCCGCATATGAAAATATTGCAGCAGCTCCTCTGTTTTTTGTACCATGGCGGCGGCATCCATGTACCAGCCCTTGCGGTAATACCCCCGGTCTGTCAAAAAAAGATTCTCCGCCACACTCAGATGGGGAATCACATTAAATTCCTGAAGGACAATCGCAATCCCCGCATCCAGCGCCTCCTTGGGATTCCCGAAGCTCACCCTCTTTCCCTGGTAAAAAATCTCTCCCTCCTCTGCCTGATAAATTCCTGTAATGCATTTTCCCAGGGTGGATTTCCCTGCCCCGTTTTCTCCCATCAGTGTATGCACCTCCCCGGGAAGCAGTTCAAAATCCACGCCCTCCAGCGCCCTGGTGGAGTAAAAGGTCTTTGACAGATTCCGCACCTGCAGCACAGGATCCCTTTCCTGCTCCTTTCTTCCCATAAGCCTCCTCCTCTCCTCTTATTTTTCTGTTTTCCCCTCATTCACCCTTTTTCAGGCCATTCTTTCTCCACTGGCATTCCATCAATTCCCGATTCCTCTTTCTTTTTCCATGGCTGCCACGGGATCTCTTTTTCCCAAAACACAGGTCAGCTTCTTTCTGATCTGATATTTATTTTCCGCAGATCCCCCTTATTCTAACATGTTAGTTTATACTTTTATTTTATATTATTATCAATTTAACATGTTAGTTTATTTTAAAAAGATAGTACCACTATCAAATATTTTTGTCAATATAAATAATTATTTTTTTAAATTCCCATATATTTTGTGCGTATTTCTTGTTTTTCTAAACTTTTTCCAGAACTACGCCGAAAAATTCTATTGTTTTCTCCTTGTGGTTATGATAAACTACTATTAGTTTTTATTCAATGTTACATATTAGAAAAAAGAGGAAATTATGGAAATATATCAGAAAAGCTACGAAGAATCCATTATCAATGAACCGGTTTTGAACAAACGAGTCTACAACATCATCCGAAACCGCATTATTTTTGACGAGCTCCATCCCGGGCAGCAGCTGAGCGTGGCCAGCCTCTCCAAGGAGCTGCAGGTCAGCCGGACCCCTGTGTCCGTGGCCCTCTCCGCCCTGGAGCGGGACGGCTATGTGGTGGTCCAGCCTAAGCGGGGCACCTTTGTCCGGGAATTAACCCCCTATGAGCTGGAAATTATTTTTAAGGCCCGGGCCTCCATGGGAAAATTGATTATCGAGAGCGCCGGATACCTTATCAGCAAGGAGCTGCTGCATAAATTCCAGGAGGAATTCCGCCGGTTCCGAAGCATGAAGTATATTACCAATCCCTATCTCATTGAGCTCTTTTATCTGGATGTGGAGTTTCACCGGCTGCTGGATGAGTGCATCCCGGGAATTATTCACGATCAATTTAAGGTTATTGCGGATTTGACTATGAATAGCCGATACATTGCATATCGAAATCGTTTCGGGGGACTTTCTGATCAGCAGATTAAGATTCTCTGCTGCGACTGCCATTTGGCTATTATAGACGCTTTGCTAAAAAATGACGCCGCCAAGGCCTCGGATTACTTTGTCCAGGATGTGTACCATGGCCTGGATGCCATCCGTCCTAAGGAGCATTTTAAGGTTTTTTCAAGTCCCAAACCGTAGGCGGATTTTAAAGAATAAAAAGAATCCGGCAAGCCGGATTCTTGCGCCAAAGCGCGGTTGCGCCAGCAACCATTTTCCTTAGCGCGGAGTGTGCATTCCCCGGAGGGCTTTTGCTTTACAGGACACTATTTTCTGTAAAATAAAAAAGGGAAGCCTCGAAAATTCGTGCTCCCCAAATAAAATATGCATGCAGGAGATGGGACTTGAACCCACACAGCCTTGCGACTACAGGCACCTGAAGCCTGCGCGTCTGCCATTCCGCCACTCCTGCAAACAAATGATATTCTACTACAAATTGAAACAAATGTCAACATTTTTCTTCTGCTTTTTCCGTCTTTTTCCGTCTTTGCTTCTTCTGTCTTAGCAATCTTTCCTCATCTTTCTTTCCGCTCTTAAGCTTTCCTGCGACGAATACAGAGGTGGGTCCGTCTACCCCTCCAATCACAAAGGTTCTGACATTTCTCCCCCTTTTCTTTCTCCTCCTTAAAATTCCCCCTGTGACGCCCGCTGCAATCCCTGCCATAAACAGAAAAATTCCCCAGATTACCCGTGTCTTTCTCATACTACCTCCTCACATGGTATCCACAAACACGATTCCTTCCATTTTCCGCAGACATTCCAGATATTCCTCCCTGGATACCCGTTTGGGAATATGGATGGTCACCAGAATGGTACAGGACAGCCCCGCCGCTCCGGGCTGCTCCATATCGTACATATCAATTTTACAGCCATCCTGCCGCATTCGATGCAATAGCAGGGCAGCGGCTCGGCTCTCCTCCGCCTCCACGTACAGGCGGACATACCGGGTATGATGATAAATCTTTTCCTCGATGATGGGAATCACGTGGAGCCCCCCAAGGAGTATGGCCGTCAATACCACCGCACCGTCTACAAAGCCCACCCCTGTGGCCAGTCCGATGCAGGCGCAGATCCAGATGCCGGCCGCGGAGGTCAGTCCCTTTACCTGATGACCGGACACAATAATGGACCCTGCCCCCAGAAAGCCCACACCGCTCACCACCTGGGCCGCCAGCCGGGTAATATCCGCTTTTCCCGGAAATACAATATCTATGTACTGGGCCGTGAGCATCACAAGGGTGGCCCCCGTACACACAGCCGCGTCTGTCCGTCCGCCGCCGCCCCTCTTTTTTGCCCCTCTGTCAATCCCCACCAGAGCGCCCAAAACCATAGAAATCACAATTCGCAGAATCACATTCCCCGGCGTCCACCGGGTTAAGCCTGTATAAAACATTTTTTCTCTCCTAGCTTCTCCAAAGTGTAATCAACTACTTAACTGCTTGTTATTTGTGAAAGTAAAAATTTACTCGCCAGTTTATATACCTGTTTTATTTCTTTAGATGATAAATCCCATGAATTTAATTCCGCCGAAATCAATTCAGGATATTTTTTGCTAATATCCTTCAAAGCATTTCCTACTGATTTTCGCACATATTCACTTGTATCTCCTCTGTGAGCAGATAATAGCTGTATTGCTATTTGGGGATGATCCCTAAAATAGGGACGACTTATCCAGATTCTTAATCCTTCTGAAACAGCTCTGCGAACATTGGCACAATCGCTGTTTAGCCACTCTTTAATAAAAGGCAAAGCTACATCATACCCAATCATTTTACAGTGATTATCAAAAGCCATAGCCAGGACTTCCTGTACTTTCCAACTATAATGTTGGCTGACAGTATCTTTCAAAAAAGAAAGCGCAAAAGCTCCATTCCCATGTTAAAACAGTCATCAAGAGAATGTGATTTATAATATTTCTCTGCTTCACTTTTTACAAGTTTGAGACAATCTTTTTCCGGGATGATTTCCGCTAAATACTTCCTATATTCATTCAAATCCCACATATTATAAAATTCCTCTAATGGATATTTTTTAAACTAACGCACAAGACTATTTTAAAACGAAGTTCCAAAACCGACAACCCCTAAAAACAAAAAATAACGATAAACCTTGATTTTTCAAGACTTATCGTTATTTGATGCGGAAGATGGGACTTGAACCCACACGGCACGAATGCCACAAGATCCTTAGTCTTGCTCGTCTGCCAGTTCCGACACTTCCGCAACTGCTTCTGCGCTACCGTAACGCGCTTTATTATAATAGCACGGATCCACATAGGTGTCAAGAATTTTCGTCAATTTTTTTAAAATTAAAATTTTTGAAATATCAAAAAATATATTGACATTTCGAACAAAATAAGGTAGAATATCATTTGTTCGCAGGAGTGGCGGAATGGCAGACGCGCAGGCTTCAGGTGCCTGTAGTCGCAAGGCTGTGTGGGTTCAAGTCCCATCTCCTGCATGGATGTTTTAAGAAGCCTATATTCATGGGCTTCTTTTTTTGTCTCCCCATAACCAATTTTAACGTTTTTCTCTTCTATCTCCATAAAATTTTCTTTATTTTCTTTTTGAAAAATAATATCTGCTTTTTATTTTCCAAAGCCTTAAAAATATTATAATTTTCATAGACATTTGCCGCTTCTTTGTGTATAATAGAAACAAATAAGTCAAATCAGTACACTTTCATAAATCGGTAACAGCCCAAAACGCCCTGATGTTGGCTTTAGGGCTTTTTTCGTGCCTGTCACAGAAGCCTCATACGGCCTGATTTATCAATACCTGTCAATCACAGCTTCAGAAAGGATCACCAACGTCTATATGAAATTTGAAGAATTGAATATTAGCCCCGCCTTACTGCGGGGGATTCAGGAAATGGGCTATGAGGAAGCTACTCCGATTCAGGAAGAGACCATTCCCGTTCTCCTGACTGGCCGGGACGTTATCGGTCAGGCCCAGACAGGTACCGGCAAGACGGCGGCCTTTGCCATTCCTGTTCTGGAAAAAATGATTCCCGGTGCCTTTTATCCACAGGCATTGATCCTGTGTCCCACCCGGGAGCTTGCCATTCAGGTTGCCGGAGAAATCCGCCAGCTCGCCGCCTTTACCCACAATATCCGCCTGCTGCCAGTCTACGGCGGTCAGGATATCAGACAACAGATCCACGCCCTGAAGGACGGAATTCAGATTATCGTGGGAACTCCCGGCCGCATTATGGATCACATGCGTCGCCGTACCATACGGGTGGATCAGGTCCATACCGTGATCCTGGACGAGGCGGATGAAATGCTGAACATGGGTTTTCGGGAGGATATTGAAACCATCTTAAAGGATACTCCAAAGGAGAGACAGACGGCTCTCTTTTCTGCCACCATGCCCCAGCCCATTCTGGACATCACCCGACAGTATCAGAGAGATGCCATGCTTATTAAGGTTGTAAAAAAAGAGCTGACTGTCCAAAATATTGAGCAATACTACTTTGATGTGCGTTACAATCACAAGGCAGAGCTTCTCTCCCGTCTGCTGGATATGTACACCCCGCACCTGTCCATGGTCTTTTGCAACACCAAGCGGGGAGTAGATGAGCTCACGGCCCTTTTACAAAACCAGGGGTACCCGGCGGAGGGGCTCCACGGGGATTTAAAGCAGCAACAGCGGGATCGGGTGATGGAAGCCTTCCGGGAAGGTAAGGCAGAGATTCTGGTAGCCACCGACGTGGCCGCCCGGGGCATTGATGTGGAGGATGTGGATATTGTCTTTAATTATGATCTGCCTCAGGATGACGAATACTATGTCCACCGCGTTGGGCGTACCGGGAGAGCCGGAAAAAGCGGCCTGGCCTTTACCTTTATCTCCGGTCGGGAGATCTACCGTCTGCGGGAGCTACAGCGGTATTGTCGTACCAAAATTTCACCCCGGCCTATTCCCTCTCTGGAGGATGTGAATCATACCCGTATGGATCATTTATTTCAGGAAGTGGGAAATATGATTGAGAATGACGATCTCACCTCCTACATGGAGGTGCTGGAGGAGCAGATGCAGGAAACCTCCTATACCGCTATGGATATGGCAGCCGCTCTCCTTAAGCTTCATCCGGTTTCCCGGGATTTGGAACGGGACGATCTGCTGCCGGAATCTCCCCGGGATCCCTCCGGAGCCGAGCCTGGCATGGTGCGGCTCTTCCTGAATATTGGCAAGAATCAGGGCGTGGGACCGGGAAATATTGTGGGCGCCATTGCCGGGGAGTCCGGCCTGCCCGGAAAGCTCATCGGCTCCATTGATATGCACGATAAATACACCTTTGTGGACGTGCCTAAGGATCACGCCCGGGAGGTTATCTATTCCATGCGCAATGTAAAAATCCGGGGCAAATCCGTCCGCATGGAGCGGGCCTCCCAAAAATCTTACGCAGACCGGAAGTGGAAGGTCCGCAACCGGTAAGCCGGTTCCGTCAGACCTGTATCACCCGATGTCCGGCTGCCTTTAAGAGCCGGTTCATAATGGCAGCCCCGATGCGGGCGTCTGCAAAGGATTCCGAATAAATGCGGGTAACCTCCGTCTCATCAAATTCCCGGAGCACCTGGTACAGGTGGGTGGCTATCTCCGCCTCCTGCCTGCGGGAACCCACCCCTTTTACCAGTCCCCGGGGATATTTATCCGCACTCTCATAAGCCGCCAGAATTCCAACCTTTTCCCCCTGGGCTTCCCACTTTTCTGTCAGCCGATTGATTTCCCTCACTACCGCTTCCGGACTGCCCTCCACAATGGTCAGCTCGGCCCGGGGCGCATAGTGGCGGTATTTCATTCCCGGAGCCTTGGGCTTTTTGTCCGAATCCGGCTGAATCAACGCCGGGTCCACAGAGATCTCTCCCACCACGGCCTCCAGCATTTCCCGGGTGATCACGCCCGGACGGAGAATCACCGGGGTCTCTACGCTCACATCTACAATGGTGGATTCCAGACCAATCACTGCCTGTCCCCCGTCCAGAATCATCTCAATCCTGCCCTTTAAATCCTCCAGCACATGATCCGCTGTGGTAGTGCTGGGCCGACCGGATACATTGGCGCTGGGAGCCGCCACAAAGCCCCCGGAGGCCTGAATAAAGGCAGCGGCAATGGGATCCCTTGGCATGCGCACGGCCACCGTGGAAAGCCCCCCTGTGGTCTCAGGGGGAACCCTATCCTTCTTTTGAAAAATCAGGGTCAGGGGGCCAGGCCAAAAGGCTTCCATAAGCTTCTCCCCCTGGGGAGAAATATCCCGGGCAATCTCATAGACATCTCTCTTCCTGGCAATATGCACAATCAGAGGATTATCCGAGGGTCGTCCCTTGGCCTCGTAAATCTTCCTGGATGCCTGGGGGTTGAGGGCGTCTCCTCCCAGTCCGTAAACCGTCTCCGTAGGAAAAGCCACCAGTCCCCCCCGGCGAAGTACGGCTCCGGCCTCCCCCAAAAGCTTGGGATCCGGGCTGGCATAATCCAATTTTATTACCTTTGTCTCCATGATTCTCTCCTGCCTCCCTGAATGATACAAAAGAAATCCAAGCCTTTATACTTTCTAAGGCTTGGATGCCGGAAATTAATATTCACTCCGATACAGGACCACTGTACCACAATCCCTTGTCTTTTTCAAGTCTATAACCCGCTGATTGGCGCTTCCCCGATAGGCCAGGGTTAAATCCCGCTCCTCCTCCCGGTAGGGACCGTCCACCAGAATGTCCGCCAGCTCCAAAAGCTCCCTGACGGCAGGCCTATTTTCTCCCTGTTCCTTAAGCTCCTCATAGGTATAGCCGGAATACACCATCAAATGCTTTCCCCGGTTTTTGATCTCCCGGGCCAGAAGAGCCAGAGGCTCCGGCTGGGCAAAGGGCTCCCCGCCGGAAAAGGTTACGCCTCCCAGAAGGGGATTCTCAGAGAGAGGCTCCAGGAGCTCCTCCCACCCTGCCATTCTCCCCCCGTCAAAGGCATGGGTCTGGGGATTCTGACAGCCTCTACAGCGATGGGGACAGCCCTGGGTAAAAATCACATACCGCAGGCCAGGCCCATCCACAATGGAATCCGTGACTGTTCCGCTGATCCTAAGCTCCCAGGCCATGCTTTACCCGGTCCCTTTCCTCCGCCCGCTTGGCATTGTTAAAACGGTCTGTGGTTCCCACCAGATACCCAGTAATCCGGCGAATCCGATCAAACTTCACATTTTCTCCCACATTTCCCTCTACTGCTGTCACCTTACTGGTCATAATTTTTCCCTCTTTTCTTTGTATTGTTGACTTTTTGTATTGCTAGCTTAATATCTGGGCATATCCGGATACCGCTTCCGCAGCAGCCGCAGCTTCTCCACGGGCACCGACTCTCCCTCCCGCCGTCCGCAGCGGGGACATACCTCATCGATGACACCCGTATATCCGCAGACCGGATCCCGATCCACGGGATGATTCACGGATCCATAGCCGATTCCCGCCTCCTTCATACAGCGGATAATGGACTCAAAGGCCTCCGGATTCTTGGCCGTATCCCCGTCAAGCTCCACATAGCTAATATGTCCTGCATTGGTCAGGGCATGGTAGGGAGCCTCCAGCTGTATTTTCTGATAGGCCTGAATGGGATAATACACCGGCACGTGGAAGGAGTTGGTATAGTAATCCCGATCCGTGATCCCCGGTATCACCCCAAACCGCTTTTTGTCAAAGCGCACAAACCGGCCGGACAGCCCTTCCGCCGGCGTGGCCAGGAGCGTAAAATTAAGGCCTGTTTTCTCCGACTCCTCATCCATGCGTCTGCGCATATATCCGATGATCTCCAGACCAAGCTTCTGGCTCTCGGCGCTCTCCCCGTGATGCTTCCCCGTGAGAGCCACCAGAGTCTCCGCCAAGCCGATAAAGCCCACGCTTAAGGTTCCGTGCTTTAAAACCTCTGCGATGGAGTCATCCATATCCAGCTCATCCGAGTCGATCCAGATGCCCTGTCCCATGAGGAAGGGATAATTTCTGCATTTCTTGCCGCACTGGATCCGAAACCGGTGTAACAGCTGCCGGCAGCAGAGCTCCATACGCCTGTCCAAAATATGATAAAATTCCTCCAGATTTCCCTTGGCCGCAATGCCGATGCGGGGAAGGTTGATGGACACAAAGCTTAAGTTTCCCCGGCCGCAGGTCACCTCCCGGCTGGGATCGTAATGATTGCCCATGACCCGGGTTCTGCAGCCCATATAGGCGATCTCCGTATTGTAATCCCCCTCCCGGTAATACTGCAGGTTAAAGGGCGCGTCCAGAAAGCTGAAATTAGGGAAGAGCCGCTTGGCCGAGGTGCGAATGGCCTGCCGGAACAAATCATAGTTGGGCTCTCCTGGATTGTAGTTGATGCCTTCCTTTACCTTAAATATCTGCACCGGAAATATGGCCGTCTCCCCATTTCCCAGCCCAGTCTCCGTTACAGAGAGAAGATTTCGGATCACCATGCGTCCCTCCGGGGAGTGATCCGTGCCGTAATTGATGGAGCTAAAGGGCACCTGGGCTCCTGCCCGGGAATTCATGGTGTTCAGGTTGTGAATCAGGGCCTCCATAGCCTGATAGGTGGCGGAATCCGTCTCCCCATAGGCCATATCCACCGCACACTGGTGCGCCCGGAGAATATTCTCCCGGGAAATCTGGCTTTCCCCTTCCCATTCTTTTTGCTCTGACAGCCAGTCCGCCAGCCTCTTTCCGTATGCCTCTGCCTGTCCCATGGAAATCTCCATGCCTATGGCTTCCTGTACCTCCTTGATACGCTGTGCCGCCTGCTCTGCCTGTAAGTCAAACCGGATGAGCAGGTATTTTTCCAAGGCCTTAAAATATTCCTTGCAAAAGGTAATGGCCACGCCCTGGGCCATGGCATAATCGAAGTTCGGCACAGACTGTCCACCGTGCATTTCATTCTGATTGGCCTGAATGGCAATGCAGGCTAAGGAAGCATAGCTCTGTATGGACTTAGGCTCCCGGATATATCCATGTCCGGTGCAAAATCCATCCTTAAAAAGCTTTATGAGATCAATCTGGCAGCAGGTCTCCGTCAGCATATAAAAATCCTTATCGTGAATGTGAATATCCCCGTGAATATGGGCCGCCGCAATATCCTTGGGAAGAATATAGTTATCCACAAAATAATTGGCTCCCTCGGAGCCGTATTTCAGCATGGTACCCATAGAGGTATCTGCATCAATATTGGCATTTTCCCGCTTAATATCCGCATCCGCCGCGCTGGTAAAGGTGAGCTCCTGGTAAATCTTTACCAGATCCGCCTCGGATTTTCGCACCTTGGTATGCTCCGCCCGGTAGAGAATATAGGCCTTGGCCGTCTTGGCATAGCCACCCTCAATAAGCTTCTCCTCCACAATATCCTGTACCTGCTCCACATTGGGCGTCTCCCCCCGGGGAATCGCCTCCACAATGGATTGGATCAGCTGGTCAAACTGCAAAGGGGAGATTGCCTCCACCTGCGCAGCCACATTGGCTTTTTGCACCGCATCTCTGATTTTCTGAGCGTCAAAGGCTACGGGCCGGCCATCTCTCTTTTTAATTGTTTCTGGGCATGCGCCCGCTTCCTGATTACTCATAAGATACCCCTTCTGTAATACTTGTACATCTCTATACCGGCTATTTTCAGATACACTAGATATTGTATCTCCCTCTCGCCGCTACACCATATACAGTATCACAGAAGGGGTATAAATGCAAGATCTTTTTTAAGCTCCCTTGCCCCTTATTTACACGCCTATTTTCCGCCCGTCTGTTTCTTATCTGGCCATCCGGTAAATCTTCGCCATATCCTCTCTGTCAAGCTTGCGGAAGCCGCCGATGGTTCTGGTGTCCATAAAGCTGCACTTATAAGCCAGCTCCTCGATCTGCTCCTCGCTTAAGGTCTCTCCCATCTCCGAGATGCTTACAGGCATATGAATCCAACGGAAGAAATCCTCCAGGGCCTCAATGCCGGCCAGGGCCGTCTCCTCCGGCTTTTCCGCATTGGGTGCAATTCCCATTACGTTTTCTGCAAACTGCGCAAACCGGGTCACATCCTCCTTGTATACATACCGGGCCCAGCTGCCCCACACGGCTGCAAGTCCCGCTCCGTGGGCCACGTCGAACATGCCGCCCAGCTCATGCTCCAGCTGATGGCAGGCCCAGTCTCCCGTGCGCCCGCAGCCTGTAAGCCCGTTGTGAGACAGGCTTCCCGCCCACATCACCTCAGACCTGGCGTCATAATTGCAGGGATCCGTAAGCAATATTTTTGCATTATGTATCATGGTCCGCAAAAGACCCTCGGCAATGGCATCCACAAGCTCCGTATCCTTCTCATGGGAAAAATAGCGCTCCATGGTATGCATCATAATATCCACACAGCCGCACATGGTCTGGTATTCCGGCAGGGTGTAGGTCAGCTCCGGATTCAAAATGGCAAATTTTGGCCGCCCCAGATCGCTCTTGGTACTGCGCTTCAGCCACCCCTCCTCATTGGTAATCACAGAGGAATCGCTCATCTCGCTGCCCGTAGCCGCCATGGTCAGCACCACCCCCAGAGGCACGCAGGCCTTTGGCAGGCATTTCTTCAGATAAAAATCCCACACATCTCCCTCATAGCAAAGGCCATAGCCGATTCCCTTGGCCGAGTCAATGGCGCTGCCGCCCCCCACAGCCAGAATAAAGTCCACGCCCTCCTTTTTTCCAAGCTCGATTCCCTCATAGACCTTGGACAACCGGGGATTTGGCACAGCCCCTCCCAGAGTGACATAAGCGATCCCCTCTGCCTTAAGAGAAGCCTCCACCCGGTCCAGCAGGCCGGAGCGCTTGGCGCTGCCGCCGCCGTAGTGAATCAAGACCTTCTTTGCATTCTGTTCCCGGACAAGCTTGCCTACCTGGCTCTCCGTGTCCTTGCCGAAAACTACCTTTGTGGGTGTAAAATACTGAAACTGCTGCATAATAATCCTCCTATTCATAGTCGCTGCGCGACGGCACTGAAGGGTAACGTCACAAAGGCACACACTCTGTGAGAGGAACTTTCATGGGAAAATGCGCCCATAAAAGTTCCTCTCGTGCGCCTTTGTGACGTTACCGGCCGGCTAAGTTTGTCCAAGCTATATCTTGGGGGGATATGCTTGCCATCTCTTAGTCGGACTACTTTGAGTTACGCACTTTTTATAGTGTAAATACTTCCAGGTCCTCAGGTATGTACAGATTACCGGTATACCACTCCTTTCCCTCCAGGGTATAGAGTTCCTTGCGGCGGGGCAGGTTTTTATCCTCCGTGTGATAAAGAATCAGGTTCTTTACCTGGAGCTCCTGGGCCATCTGGCAGGCGTCCCGGACGGTGGTGTGATGCTTTTCGTAGGGCTTAAACCGGTCCCTCTCCTCATAGAGACAAAAGGCCTCATGGAGGAGCCAGTCAGCCTGGGCGGCGTAGGGGTATTCGTGCTCCCGGTAGGGCTCGTCCCCCACAAAGGTGAAAACCTTTCCGTTTTTCAGCCTCATGGTAAAGCCATACTGCTTGGCCTTGGTGGAACGAATGTCAAAAAACCGGAGGGTATAGCCTAAGAACTGCTGTTCGTCTCCATCCTCCAGAGGATGAATGTGAATCCGCTCTCCGATAAGCTTTACAAATTTCCCCTGGACCGTCAGCCGGACGATGGTGAGAAACGACTCCACCAAATCCCTGTGGCAATAAAAATGCAGATCCCCCTTATAGGAGCCCTGCTTCATCCGTGCCCCAATCATGCGAAACATCCAGACCATTCCCAGCAGGTGGTCCGTGTGCTCATGGCTGAGAAAAATATGGTGAATAGCCTCCATGGGTATTCCGGCCCGCTCCAGCTGGGCCAGAATACCATTTCCGCCCCCTGCATCCACCAGAAAATACTCTCCTTCCGTTTCCATGGCAAAGCAGGTATTGTAGCATTTGGTCGCATTGGCATTTCCTGTGCCCAAAATAATCAGTCTCTCCATAATGCTTGTCTGTTTCCCTTCCTCCCTGTCTTTTCTTATCTTAAGGTATCACATTCAGACAGGCTTTGCAAGCCAAAATCCCCCGAAAAGAGGCCGGGAAGAAAGACTGCGTCTCTCCCCCGGCTCTTTCTCCTAGGTGGTAATATACGTATTGTAGCCCAGCTCCCGCACCTGGCGTTCCATATTGATGGCATTGGTAAGCTTGGAAAAGGCTCCCACCTGTACCTTAAAGAGACCGTCCGTATAGAGTAAAAAGGCCGGCAGCCCGTCGTCCAAAAGCTGCTGCAGCAGACGCTCCGCATTCTCCCTGTTGGAAAAAGCGCCTGCCTGTACCCGGTAATAGATTTTTTCATCCTCCTCGCTGTCATCCGGCAGCACCGGCATGGGCCGCACCGTGTCCGGTCCCGTCCATATTCCGGGAGGCGGCGGTGTGGGCCTGGTAAAGGGCGGCATTTCCTCCTGCCCCATCCCCGGCTGCTGGGGCCCTGCCATGGCTACATCACTCCCGGTCATCTGGTTGGCCTGCTCCAGAGTGTCCATGATTCCGTCCGCAATGGCCTGAGCCACCGCCTGAAAACGGGAATCCAGCAGAGCATTATCCTTTTCACTGTCAATAAAGCCCACCTCCAAAAGAAGGGCCGGCATTTCCGTGCTGTTCAGCACCACCAGGTTGGGCCGGATGCTGATCCCCGCATTGCGAAAGCCAAGCTTTGCCAGGTTTTCATTGATCCGATCTCCCATCTCCCGCTTCATGCCGGTGTCATCATACAAAAGCGTCTGCACTCCCGAATACTGTCCCGGATATTCCCCTGCATTCCGGTGAAAGGAAATAAACAGATCCGCCTGCTCTTCATTGGCAATGGCTGCCTTCTGTCCCACAGACTGGGTGGTGTCTGTGGTTCTGGTAAACACCACATCATAACCGTTTTCCTCCAAAATCCGGCCCACCGCCATGGTAAGCTTCAGCGCATCGTCGCTCTCCCTTCTTCCCTGGTATAAGGCTCCCGGATTTGCACCCCCATGTCCTGCATCTAAGACAATCTTATACGCCATATCAAACAATCTCCTCTGGTACTATATATTCTCTACCATAGTATGCAGACACTGTATTTTTGCCCCTGCTTCCTGGTGGGGCCTTTTTTTGAATTTCTTCGGATTCCTGGTGGGGCCTTTCATCGAATTTCTTCGGATTCCTGGTGAGGCCTTTCTTCGAATTTCTTCGGATTCCTGGTGGGGCCTTTCTTTGGATTTCTTGACATTTGGGGAGGACCGTGAGATAATTTCTAACAATACATGCCGCCGGGGAAGCCGGCGGCGGAATGGAGTTACCCATGCGAGCAAACTGTATCTGGATCACCGGCGCCTCCCGGGGAATCGGCGCAGCGACTGCCCGGCTTTTCGCCTCTCAGGGGTGGAATCTGGCGCTGACCTGTATACACTCTCAGGACAAGCTTATGGCGCTGAAAAAAGAGCTGGAGGATACCTGGCATATTACCTGCCAAACCTTTGTGGGGGATATGGGAAGCTATGAGCAGGTGTCCCAATGTATGGAGGACATTCTGAAAACCTTCGGCCACGTGGATATGCTGGTCAACAACGCCGGCATCTCCCGCATAGGGCTGTTTACCGATTTGACGCCTGCGGACTGGCAGCTGCTATTGCAGACCAATCTCACCTCGGTTTTTAACTGCTGCCATCAGGTTCTCCCTTCTATGCTGCGGGAAAAGTCCGGGCGGATCATCAATATCTCCTCAGTGTGGGGCTGTGTGGGTGCCTCCTGTGAGGTAGCCTATTCGGCCACCAAGGGAGGGATCCATGCCCTCACTCAGGCACTGGCCAAGGAGCTGGCTCCCAGCGGCATTGCTGTCAACGCCATTGCCTGCGGTGCCATTGACACGGATATGAATGCCTGTCTCTCCCAGACGGACAAGCAGGCCCTGGAAGAAGAAATCCCCGCCGGCCGCCTGGGAAGGCCACAGGAGGTGGCAGAGCTTATCTGGAGGATTGGGCAGTCGCCGGCCTATCTCACCGGGCAGATTATCCGCCTGGACGGAGGATGGATCTAATGAGAGGACGGTCTAAAGCAATAAGCATATGCCTTCTATTTCTTCTCTGCCTGCCTCTCCTGTCTTTTAGCGGCTGCCGGCTTAGGCAGCCTCAGCCTATAACCAGGACCTCTTTTCATTTGAATACCGTGGTCACCATCACCATTTACGATTCCCAGGACACCACGCTTCTGGACGAATGCATGGCTCTCTGTGAGACCTATGAGGCCATTTTCAGCCGTACCAGGGAGGACTCCCAGCTGGCCCGGCTCAATGCCCAGGCCTCTATACCGGAAAATGCAGGGCAACCGTTGCCCCTCTCCCAGGAGCTGGCCTCTCTTATCGAAATCGGCCTTCACTACAGTGAGCTGTCAGAGGGCGCCTTTGATGTGACCATTGCCCCCCTGTCCTCCCTGTGGGATTTCACAGCCGAAAATCCCCGGGTGCCCAAAAAAGAGGCTTTGGAGGCTGCTCTGCCTCTGGTGGACTACCGGCAGGTTTCTCTTTCGGCCCCATCCCCTGACAATCCTTCCTCCGCCCCCTGCATTACCTTCTCCCAGCCTGGCATGGGACTGGATCCGGGCGCCCTTGCCAAGGGCTATATTGCAGACCGCATAAAGGAATATCTCTTGTCTAAGGGGGTAAGGAGCGCCTTAATCGATCTGGGGGGTAATATTTTGTGTGTGGGGGAAAAGCCTGGAGGCTCTCCCTTTCTCATCGGCATCCAGCGCCCCTTTGCTGACCGAAACGAAATCATAGGCTACCTGGATATCCGGGATCTGTCCGTGGTCTCCTCCGGCATCTATGAGCGCTGCTTTGAGGCAGACGGACACTTCTATCACCATCTCCTAAACCCCAAAACCGGCTATCCCTATGAAAACCGGCTGGTGTCCGTGACCATTGTATGCGAAAAATCCGTGGACGGCGACGGCCTAAGCACCACCTGCTTTGCCCTGGGGCTTGAGGAAGGTCTGGCGCTTTTAAATAGCCTTGCAAACGTCCACGGAATCTTTATCACAGAGGATTCTGAAATTTATTATACGGAAGGGTTTGAGGAGGCCTTCTCCCTTAGGGAGATCCCCTGATTTTCGCCGGTCTTTTTTCTCCTCCTTTTCCCCTGCCGGAAATTCTTTTTGCCTCTTCCGGAGGGGTCCTTCTCCGGCTTGTCTTGCTCTGTACGCGGCTCCGGCCTGTCTCTTCTGGACGACCCACTCTCCGGCTTGTCAAAGCAGGCGTCGCAGACCCGGAAGGGATATCCCAGAGGCAGGGCCCGACCGCAGTATTTACAGGTCTGAATATAATCCCGCTTATTTTTTACCAGGAACCGCATAATGGTATCCTCGGTCCGCTCCCGCTCTCGTTCCAGCCTGTCTGTATCCATATCCTTTCCCAGACGCACGGAAAACTGGTGGTAAAGATCCAGCATCTTATAATAGGTTTCATACCGCATAAGCCCCTGATCGCTGCACATGCCAAGAGCGGGAAAGGTGAGAGATACATCCGCCGTATAGGTCTCACAGTAATACAGCCAAAGAGCCACAATATCCTTATTCTTTACGTCAATGGAACAGGTCAGCATGCGATACAGGGTATGCTTGTCCTCAAAGCCGTCAATGTCCTTGCGGCTGCGGTAGGCCCTCTCATAGAGAAACAGAACCTCCTCAATGCTGATCTTCTCAAAGGGCTCCGAGGGCTCCACAGACTTCCAGATTTTCAGAATCACATCCAGAGGCTCATCCATATCCAGGAGCACGGAAGGGAATCCCAGACGCACCCGATCCACCGGCTCCTCCTCCGCATAAAACAGGGAGCGAATATAGGAAAGTCCCTCCTCCCCCATGGCATTCACATACCCGGTGTCATACATGCCATACCGGCCGGCCCGGCCGGCAATCTGCCGGATCTCCGGAATGGTCAGAG
Organism: uncultured Lachnospiraceae bacterium; assembly: GCA_947574135.1. GTDB lineage: Bacteria > Bacillota > Clostridia > Lachnospirales > Lachnospiraceae > RGIG4284. The sequence goes on along the minus strand of CANPIM010000010.1, from coordinate 37,927 downwards.
GGCGCCTGGTCTTTCCGTCAAACTTATCTGTCTGCACAAACACAATTCGTCTCACAGGAAGGTTGAGCCCCATGCCGATGGCATCCGTGGACACCACCACCTTGGTCTTTTTCTCTGCAAAGAGATGGATCTGCCGGCGCCGAATCTCCGGAGGCAGGTTTCCATAGACCACACTGGCCCGAATCCCCTCCCGCTCCAGGCGGCCTGCCAGGTCCAATACTGCCCGCTTGGTAAACACAATCAGGGCATCTCCCTCCTGCACATCCTCGGGGAAGGAAAAGGCCTCCTTCTCGCACACCAGACGGGTTTTCCGCTGGTACCGGTGGATTTCAAAATCCCCGCCGCAGAGCTCCATGAGATGCAGAATCACCGGCTCCGCCGCCGGGCTCATGCACACATGAATCTCTTCGGCCCGAACCCCCAGGATCGCCCGGGTCCAGGAATGTCCCCGATCCTCGTCTACAATCATCTGGGCCTCGTCAATCACCGCCACATCATAGCCGGCCTCCAGATCCAGCATTTCAATGGTGGAGGATACTATGGTGCTGTTCTCCTCCAGAATACACTCCTCCCCGGTGAGCATGGTACAGGATATCCCCTGCTCCTTCATGCGCTCATAGACCTCCAGGGCTAACAGACGTAAGGGCCCCAAATACACGCCCTGCCTTGCCTCTCGCAAACGCTCCAGGGCATGGAAGGTTTTTCCGCAGTTGGTGGGACCGATATGAAGCACAAAATGACGCTTCATCTGAAGCGCCTCCTGAAACTCAAGCTCTGGCCGGGTGGGGACCAGATCCATAATCTCTCCCTTAATGCCCACCTCCGAATACTGCCTGCACAGACTCTTTAGGGTCCGGGTACAGATCTCCAGAGGCATTTCCCTTCTCAGAAAATCCAGGAATTTTGCTGTGAGAAGCTCCCTCTCATCCTCTCGAAAAAGCATGAGATCCAGGCGCACCAGCTGAGGAATCACCTGATCCCGCAGCTGCATAATGGCTAACTTGTTTTCCTCCCGGAAGGCAAAATAGGCAATATTCCGAATGCGTCTGTGATAATCCTCCAGCCGCGCCTGGTTAAGCTTCCCGGTGCGGCTGGCCTTTAATTCCTCCAGGAGAGGGAGTATCCGGTTTTGATAGCTTCCCCTCCCCTCGGGTTTCTTCTTCTTTTTTTTCGCACTTTCCTGATACTGAGAAACGTAAAACCGGTTCAATTTCTCTTTTTGTATCATATTTCTAAGCCAATGTCTCCTCTCCCTTATTGCTGTTTCTGTTTTTCATCGCAAAGAGGAAGCCCAGCATCAAAATCACGCCCACAGGCAGAGCAATCCATGCAGTCTGCACAAATCCTGCCACAAGATAGGTGATAAAGGAAATCACCGCCACGCTCACCGCATAGGGCAGCTGGGTGGACACATGATTCACATGGTTGCACTGGGCTCCTGCAGACGCCATAATGGTGGTATCAGAAATGGGGGAGCAGTGATCCCCGCAAACCGCACCCGCCATGCAGGCGGAAATAGAGATGGTCAAAAGCGCCGGATTGGTGGCGGAGAAGGCCTCCACTACAATGGGAATCAGGATGCCAAAGGTTCCCCAGGAGGTACCTGTGGCAAAGGCCAACAGACATCCCACCACAAAGATAATCGCCGGCAAAATGGCCACAAGGCTGTCAGCGCTGCCCTTTACCAGAGCCTCCACATATTCTGCAGCGCCCAGGCTGTCTGTCATAGACTTTAAGGACCAGGCCAGGGTTAGAATCAGGATGGCCGGCACCATAGCCTGGAAGCCCTCGGGAATACAGTTCATACACTCCTTAAAGGAGAGAACCCGGCGTACCAGATACAGGATAACCGTAATCACAAGTCCAAAGAAGCTGCCAAGAGCCAGTCCCAGAGAAGCGTCACAGTTGGAGAAGGCTGTCACAAAGCTCTCTCCCGCAAAGAAGCCGCCCGTATAAATCATACCGATGACACAGCAGATAATCAGGGTAACAATGGGGATCAGCAGATCCTTTACACTTCCGTTGCCCGCATGCTCCAGAGCCTGTCCGTCACCATAGGGCCGATCCGATGTGGTAAACAGATCTCCCTTCTTGGCATTGTCCTCATGAACCTTCATAAGGCCGAAATCTACGTTCATCACGGCCAGGGCAATCATCATAACTATGGTCAGCAGAGCATAAAAATTGTAGGGAATGGCGCGGATAAACAGAGCCAGTCCATCCTCTCCCTCCACAAAGCCGGTAACCGCTGCAGCCCAGGAGGAAATAGGCGCGATGATACAGACAGGCGCTGCCGTGGCATCAATGAGATAGGCCAGCTTTGCCCGGGAAATGTTGTGCTTGTCCGTCACCGGCCGCATCACGCTTCCCACAGTAAGGCAGTTAAAGTAATCGTCAATAAAAATCAAAACTCCCAGAGCCACCGTGGCAAGCTGGGCGCCTACCCGCCCCTTAATATGCTCGCTGGCCCAGCGTCCAAAGGCTGCAGAGCCTCCCGCCTTGTTCATAAGGGATACCATGGCTCCCAAAATCACCAGGAAAATCAGGATTCCCACGTTATAGGAATCTGACAGCACGGAAATAATACCGTCCTGGAAAATATGAAGCACGGTTCCCTCAAAGCTGAATCCGGAGTAAAAGAGTCCGCCCACCAGGATTCCCACAAACAGGGAGGAATATACCTCCTTGGTAATCAAAGCCAGTCCGATAGCCACAACCGGCGGGATCAGCGCCCAGAAGGTGGCATACATAGAGGGCACATACTCCCCTCCCTCGGAGGCCAGAGCCGGAAAAGAAAATCCCGCCAGCAGTACGGCCATCACAAAGGCTGCCCCCAGCAGCTTGCGTGTTCTTGAAACATTCATAACATACCCTTCTTTCTCTCTCTTGTAGATAGATGCAGATTTTATGTACAAATGAAAAGCCATGAACAGGGGATGACCGCGTTCATGGCAAAAGACCTTATTCTCGTCCAACACCAATGATAGCGCTCCACACCTGTGTGACAGTCCGCCGCATGTTCTGCTGACGGCCCAGAGAACCCCTCCCGGGAAAATCCGGGTCCCCTTCGGCAGCATTCCCTTTCCCCAGACGGCTTTCCCTGCCCTTGGATCTGTGGTACTGATGAAGGCTGCACCTCTATCATTTTTACATTCTGCTTTCTGGTTGTTCCATTGCCCTATGGTATCACGAAATCTGCCGGATCGCAAGGGCTATTTGTCAAAATCCGGGGATTTTCTTTCCATTTTATATGCTAAAAGCCCCGGATTTTATCCTCCTCATCCCCCGGGGTCTTATCAATGGCCCGGATTTCCACAAAATAGCCCTCCTGCCCCTCCACGTTCACCTGTACCCGTTCCCCAAGCTTCCGGCCCAGGATGGCCTTTCCCAGGGGAGATTCCGTGCTGATCATCCCTTTTAGAGAATTTCCCCGAATGGAGGTGACCAGCTTATAGATTTCTTCCTCCTCATCCTCCTCAAAATACAGCGTCACCCGGTTATTGAGGCCCACCTCATCCTCCCGGGATGCGTCAGAAACCACCTCAGCCGTGCGCAGCATCCGCTCCAGGTAGCGAATCCGGCTCTCATTCTGATTTTTCTCCCGCTTGGCGGCGTAATACTCAAAATTCTCGCTTAGATCCCCGTGAGCCCGGGCCTCCTTTACCGCCTCAATGGCCTCCTTGCGCACCACCAGCTTCCGGTGCTCAATCTCCTCCTCAATTTTCTTAATATCGCTTTTTGTCAGCTGCTCTCTCATATCTGTCTCCAACCATCCTCTCTCGGCTGCCCCACTGAGGGAAGCCTGTTCATTTTGTCTTTTTTACCCCTGCCTCAAGGCTGTGGGCACCGGCATTCCGTTGACCTCCACCTGGTCATCCACAGGCACCACCAGACACAGCCGGCCATCCACCAGCTTGGTCTCCAGAAGCCCCATATATTCCGGATTTACCTGAATCATCACATTGGGAGTTCTCACCTCAAATTTCCGGGTGCTGGTCACATTGGAGGCCTGCAGGGTTCCCTGGGGCCCTGCGCAGCTCTCATAAGAGCGCTCAAACTGTTCAAGCTTCTCCTCATCCATAACTCCCGTCTCCGAAAACAGCCGCCGCACCTCTGCCCGGGTGAGCTCCAAGGGCTCCGGCTCCTCCTTTTTCTCCTCGATCCAGGTGTTTAAGGTCTCATGGATGGTTTTTACCGCCTCATAGCTGAGATCCTCCCCAAGGGTCTCCTCCATCAGCACCTGAAAATTTTCCTTTTGCCCTCCCGCCGAGATGGGAAGGGGACAGCCAAAAACCTCCTCAATCAACTCCTCATGAAGCTCCTCCGGCTTCTTGGAATAGTAGAGCAGTCGGTGAATGTCTGTGCTCCTCTCCTCAAAGGCCGGAAACAAAAAGCCGCTGGCTGGCATATCCACCAGCCAGTCTCTTAAGCGGGTCTGAAAACAATTTTCTTCTATATTATAGTAAAGGCCCGGCTTGGACAGCTTTACCGGACAGATGCAGCACAGCAGATACTCATACACCTCCTCCGAGGCGTCAAAGAGCTCCTGATTATCCGCGGTCTTTCCCGGAATGTCATAAGCCCCGTGAATGACCAGAATGAGATAATTCTCCCCATATGCATAGGAGGCAATGATCCGGTCGTACAGCTCCTCCAGAAGCTCCTCCTCCGTAAGCCGGCTGTTTCGCAGCCGAAGCAAAAATTCCTGGGCTCCTCCCTTAGCCTCTGCTTCCAGGGGAAATTCCAGATTCATCAGGTTTTTTCCCAGGGTCCCGGACAGAGCCTTTCTAAGGATCTCAAAATATTTAAAGGCCTCCTCCTCCGGCAGAGATAAAAAAGCCTCCTTCATCTCCGTTCGTTTCTTCTTTTCTCCGTCCACATAGCAGCCACAGATCCGGGTAATGGCACAATTTTCCGGTGTAAACTGCTTTTTTATTTCCGCAATCTCCTTTTTATTCATGACAACCTCCTATTTAACGCGTCCTTACTGGACACTGCTGGTGACTTCGCTGTTTTTCGCAGCCCTACATCTCTTTCTCCACAAGCTCCACCGTGGTCTCCTGAACCCGATGCGCATAGACCGTATGAATGTGAATCCGCAGGCCGTAGCCCTCACAGGCAAAGCTTTCCTCATTTCCCGGCACTCTTCCGGTGATCCCGCAGATAAGGCCGTTGAAGGTATCATACCGATCTGTGGGCAGCTCCCTCCCCAAAGCCTCCGCCACCTCGTTTAGAGGCGCCTCTCCCCGAATGCTCCAGGTCCTTTCCGAAAGCTTCCGGATCTTTTCCGGGGCAGCCTCCCCGGTTTCATAGAATTCTCCCACCAGCTCCTCGATCAAATCCTTTGAGGTGATGACCCCGGCCATCCCTCCATACTCATCCAAAAGCACTGCAAAATATTCCTTTCGCTGGCGCATGTCCTGAAGAAGCTTGTCCGCCTTCATATCTGTGGGGACAAAATAGGGCTCCTTTAGAAACTTCTCCATGACCAGCTCCTTGGTTCGATTTTCCATACGAAGATACCCTTTGGCATCCAAAATTCCTATGACGTTATCCTTATAGCCCCGGTATACGGGAAAATAATTGAACCGGTGGGCGTATATAACCTGATCCCATTCCTTTAGCTCTGCATCTCCATTGAGCACTACCACATCCACCCGGTGGGCGCAGATCTGCTCCACCTCTATATCGTCAAACTCAAAGACGTTCTGTATAATCCTGCTTCCCTGGGCATCCAGAATCCCCTGCTCATTTCCCCGGGCCAAAATCATACGGATCTCCTCCTCCGAAAGCTTCTCCTCATCTCCTCCGGGATCAATTCCCATAAGCCGTAAAATTCCATTGGTGGACAAGGTCAGCAAGGCTACCAAAGGGGCAGAGAGAATGGACACCACCCCCAGAAGGCCGGACAGGCCAAGAGCCAGATCCTCCGCCCGCTTCATGGCAATCCGCTTTGGCACCAGCTCTCCAAACACCAGATTAAAGTAAGCCAGAAGCAAGGTGATTCCAAAGAGAGCCACCGTGCGCAGCACCGGCTCCGGCACAGGCACTCCTAAGAGAAGCAGACTCTCCACCAAAGGCCCTGCAAAATTTTCCGCCGCAAAGGCACTGCTTAACAGTCCTGCCAGGGTAATGGCCACCTGTATGGTCGCCAGAAACCGGGCCGGCTGATCTGTCAAGGCCTTGAGCCGTATGGCTTTTTTATTTTTCTCCTCCACCAGCATCCGCAGGCGGGTCTCATTCATAGAAATAACTGCAATCTCCGCGCTGGCAAACACAGCGTTCCAGAAAATCAGCACCACCAATAATACTATGGAGCCCAAGCACCATCCCTCCTTTTCCTGTGTTCCCTATATCTATCAGCCTTTCCTTTCAGGGCCTAAGAGTTTTCCCCTTTCTCCTAGGGCTTTTCTTCCCAGGCGTACCTGCTCCAATTCCTCCCGCAGATTGCCGGGCATATGATCAAATAAGGTGTTTCTCCCGCTCTCCCGCAGCTCCTTCCACACCTCCCGCACCTCAATCCGGGCAGCCGCAAGCTCCTCCCGCAGATCCTGTGCAGACATGCGCCGGGCCCCCTGCCCCAGTATAATCACCTGCTCCAGGGCGTCCGAGGTGGCTACTGTTACCCCATGCCTCTTTCCTATTTCATGGACCGTCTTTTCAATATACTGATCCGCTGTCTCCGCCTCCCGGGTATAGACCACATAGATGTTGTGGTAACGGCTTACCTCCCCGGGATTCCCCTTGACCTTATAAGCATCAAAGACTAGTATCAGCTCATTCTGGCGAAAGCCCTGGTAATCACAGAGCAGATCCATCAGCCGGCCTCTGGCAGCCTCCAGATTAAGCTGGGCCAGCTCCTTTAGCTCCTCCCAGGCAAAAATAATATTGTAGCCGTCCACCAGCAGATATTCCTTCTGCTCTCCAACCGGTTTTTTCCCCCGCCTTTCCGGCATCTTTTCGGTCTGTGCTTCCCCTGCTTTGTCCCAAGGCTCCTGCCCTACATAGATGGCTCCCGTATTTCGGGGCCCACGGCGGATGGGTCCGTAGGTCCGCTCAAAAATAGCCTGGAGCTCTTTTTCATCGTATCCCCGGGACACAGGCTCTGCCCCGGAAGCCTCCGGCCTTTGCTCCCCTCTGTCCTCTTCCTTCCTATGGGCCTTTCCCACGCTCTCCAGATGCATATAGGCGGGAACCTGATCCCAGGGCACCACAAAACCCGCCCCATGGGCACAGAATACAGACCCTGTGGGATTCTCCAGATCCGCCTCCGGATCATAGGCCAAGGCCTCCCGCACCTCCGCCTCATTGTGGCAGGGCGCATAGCCCTGGAGGGTACAGCTCAGATGGCCGGTTCCCCGGGTATAGGCAGTCACTTCCCGGGCATAATCCCTCATGGTAGCCACCGGGGCGCTCCCTCTAAGCCAGGCCTTGTCCCCCTCCTGAACCGGAGGCGAAAAGCTGCCCTGCATGCGCTGAATATCCGCCATGGCCCGTCCCACCCTCTCAGAGGGAATCTCCAACACAAAGGCATAGATCGGCTCCAGAAGCACACAGGAAGCGCTCCGAAGCCCCTGGCGCACTGCCCGGTAGGTGGCCTGGCGGAAATCTCCCCCCTCTGTGTGCTTTTTGTGGGCCCGTCCGGACATAAGGGTAATGCGCATATCCGTTATCTCCGCCCCCGTAAGCACTCCCCGGTGGACTTTCTCCTCTAAATGGGTCAAAATCAGCCGCTGCCAGTTTCTGTCCAGGAGATCCTCGCTGCAGGCTGTATCAAATTGCAGGCCGCTGCCCGGCTCCCCGGGCTCCAGCAGCAAATGCACCTCCGCATAGTGGCGCAGAGGCTCAAAATGTCCCACGCCCTCCACAGGCTCCCGGATGGTTTCTTTATATACAATGCTTCCGGCCCCGAATTCCACCTCCGTGCCGTACCGCTCCTCAATCTGTTTTTTCAGGATCTCCATCTGAACCGGCCCCATGACCTGGGCGTGGATCTCCCCTAGCCCCTCCTCCCACACCACATGGAGCATAGGCTCTTCCTCCTCCAGCTGGCGCAGATTCTTTAGCATTTTATGTACATCGCAGCCCTCCGGCAGCTGAATCTCATAGGTGAGCACAGGCTCCAGCAAAGGGCGCAAGCTCCCCCTCTCCCAGCCAAGCCCCTCCCCTGCATAGGTCCGGCTAAGACCTGTCACGGCACAGATGCTTCCGGCCCTGACCTCCTGCACGGCCTCATACCCGGCCCCGGAGTACACCCGCAGCTGGTCTGTCTTTTCCTCCCAGATCTGTTCCTCCTTAAGACCCGGGCTCCGGTTCGTCAAGGTCATTTTCACCCGCAGGCTCCCGCCGGTCACCTTTAAATAGGTAAGCCGGTTTCCCTGGTCATCCCTGGCAATCTTAAAGACCCGGGCTCCAAAATCCGCCGGATAGGCTTTCTCCAGAGTATAGGCCTCCAACCCCTGTAAAAGCTCTGTAATTCCTTCCATTTTTAAGGCCGATCCAAAATAGCAGGGAAATACCTTGCGCTCTGCAATCAATCTCGGAATCTCTCCCTGTGAAATCTCCCCCTGCTCCAGATATTGCTCCAACAGCCTCTCCTCGCAGACCGCCAGATCCTCCAGCCATTCCTCCCTGGATTGATCCGGACCAAAATATACGCAGTTCTCCCCCAGACGCTCTTTCAGATGCTCCATAAGTGCAAGCCTGTCCGCCCCCGGCTGATCCATTTTATTCACAAAGATAAATACCGGAACCTTGTAGCGTCCAAGCAGACGCCAGAGAGTATCCACCTGTCCCTGCACCCCATCCGCAGCGCTGATAATCAATACGGAATAGTCCAGCACCTGCAGGGTCCGCTCCATCTCCGCAGAGAAATCCGCATGCCCCGGCGTGTCCAGGAGCGTGATGTCCATTTCTCCCAGCTTCAGCCTGGCCTGCTTGGAAAAAATGGTAATCCCCCGGGCCCGCTCCATGGCATTCGTGTCCAGAAACGCATTGCCATGGTCCACCCGGCCGGCCTTGCGAATACTGCCGCTTTGGTAGAGCATAGCCTCCGCCAGGGTGGTCTTTCCGGCGTCTACATGGGCCAACAGCCCTGTAATAATATGCTTGGGCAAACCGCCAGGCAATCTATTTTCAGACGTATCCTCCATTGAAAATATCCCTTTCCGTTCTGTGGTCATTTACTATTATCATATCATAGGAATCCTTATCCGACCATGGAAATCATAAAATTTCCCGTCTTTTTATAGGTTTTTCCTTTTCCCAAGACAATCTTGACATTCTCCATAGAAATGCCCCCTTCCATGCGTCATACAAAACCATCCTCGCACAGAAAGGGGCTAATCCTTCAAAAATTTTTTGTTAAGCCAACATCATCCTGTCATTGGCAAATTCGCCGCCGCTGGCCTGCTCAAATTTCTCCAGCAGATCCGAAACTTTCAGGCGTTTCTTTTCCTCCCCGGACACATCATAGATCACCCGGCCCTCGTGCATCATAATGAGCCGGTTTCCGTGAGCAATGGCGTCCTTCATATTGTGGGTGATCATCAGGGTCGTTAATTGATCCCGCCCTACGATCCGATCCGTGGCCTCCAATACCTTGGCCGCCGTCTTGGGATCCAGCGCCGCCGTATGCTCATCCAGCAGCAAAAGCTTGGGCTTTTTCAGGGTAGCCATCAATAGGGTTAATGCCTGGCGCTGGCCACCGGAGAGCAATCCCACCTTGCTGGTCATGCGCTCCTCCAGTCCCAGCCCCAGCACCTTTAGCTTCTCCTGATACATCTCCCGCTCGCTCCGGGTGATTCCTATGCTTAAGAATCTCTTCTTTCCCCTGCGCAAGGCCAGGGCCAGATTCTCCTGAATCTGCATATTGGCCGCCGTTCCCGTCATGGGATCCTGAAACACCCGCCCAAGATAGGCTGCCCGCTTATATTCCGGCAGCTTTGTCACATCCACATTGTCAATATAAAGCTTTCCCTCATCCACCGGCCAGACCCCGGCCACTGCGTTGAGCATGGTGGATTTTCCCGCTCCGTTTCCGCCGATGACCGTTACGAAATCTCCCTCTCTGAGAGTGAGGGATAAGCCTTGAAGAGCCGTCTTTTCATTGACTGTCCCCACGTTAAAGGTTTTCCAGATATTTTCAATTTTAAGCATGGGGCGCACCTCCCTTTTTCACAGGCTTGGCAAAATATTTTCCCTTCAGATAAGGGATAGCCAGGAACACGGCAACCACAATAGCCGAGAGTAGCTTCAAATCATTGGGATTCAACCCCAGCCACAGCACCACCTGAATCACCAGATAGTAAATAATAGCGCCCAAAGCCACAGACAGCAGCTTAAAAGCAAAGTTACCGCGAATCTTGCCAAAAACCACCTGCCCGATAATCACGGCCGCCAAGCCAATAACAATAGCGCCCCGGCCCGCATTGATATCGGAAAAGCCCTGATACTGGGCATAGAGCCCGCTGGCCAAGGCTACGATACCATTGGAGAGCATCAGCCCCAGAATTTTGTTCACATCCGTGTTGATTCCCTGGGCCCGGGACATGTTGGGATTGCTGCCCGTGGCGCGGATGGAGCATCCCAGCTCCGTTCCAAAAAACCAGTAGAGGATGGCGATAATGCAGACAATAAAAATGCAGACCGTAAAAATGGTATTTTTATAGAAGGGAGCCCCTTTCACCCAGCGCAGGGAGACCAGCAGATTGAATTTGTCCACGCTGATGGCCTGGTTTGCCTTCCCGCCCATAATTCTTAAATTGACAGAATAAAGGCCAAGCTGCGTCAGGATTCCCGAAAGAATCGCAGGAATTCCCATCACCGTATGTAAAAGTCCTGTCACAAAGCCGGCCAGAATACCTGCCCCAAAAGCGGCCAGAAGCGCAAGCCCCACCGGACAGTCATTGAGCATCAGCATTATACAGACAGCTCCTCCGGTTGTCATGGTCCCATCTACTGTCAGATCCGCCAGGTCCAGAACCTTATAAGTAATATAAACGCCAATAGCCATAATTCCCCAGATCAGACCCTGAGCGCATGCTCCCGGCAGAGCATTGAAAAGCTTAAATATATCCACATCCATTCCTCCTGGTATTCATAATCGCTGCGCAACGGCACGAAAAGGGAACGTTTTGTAATCCCCTGTACATTTCAGCGAAATTACTCACCGATAGCCACGTAATCCTCCGGAATGGGAATCTCCAGAGCATCGCAGATCTCCTTGTTGTATTTCTTGGTAAACTGGGGAGCATACTCAATGGGCATTGAGGAAATATCGCTCTCGCCCTTCAGGATCTTGGCAGCCATCTTTCCGGTTGCCACGCCCAGATCATAGTAGCTGATGGACAGAGTCACAACGCCGCAGCCCTCACAAATTCCTTCCTCACCTGCAACTACAGGAATTTTGGCGGGAACACAAATATTTTTAATCACTTCCGCATTGGATGCCGCCGTATTATCCGTGGGAACGTAGAGAACCTCATTCTCATCCACAGCCTTCTGTACCACAGAAGCAATATCATTGGAATCTGCGAAAGGATACTGGGTGCAAGTGTAGTTCATTCCCTCCAGATAAGCCTGAACGGTATCCACCTGATACTGGGAGTTGGCCTCCGCAGAGCAGTAGATGAGACCTACCGTCTTTGCATCCGGAAACAGGTCGTTCAGCATCTGGGCCTGCTGGTCCAGAGGTGCCAAATCAGAGGTTCCGGAGATATTGCCTCCTACGGTTCCGTCAAAATTCTTGATTCCAAGGGCCACGCCATACTCTGTTACGGAGGTTCCCAGAATGGGAATGGTGTCGGTTCCCGCCTGTGCTGCCTGCAATGCAGGAGTGGCGTTTGCAAGAATCAAATCCACCTCGTTGGATACAAACTGATTAATAATCGTTGCGCAGGTGGCCGGATCGCCGGACGCATTCTGCTCGTCAAACTCTACCTGATCGCCCAGCTCTTCCTTCAGAGCATCCATAAAGCCATCCGTAGCCGCGTCAAGGGCGTCGTGCTGCACCAGCTGGCAGATTCCCACATGGTAAACCTTGTCTTTTTTGCTGCCACATGCAGTCATGGACAATGTCATAGCCAGCACCAGCATCATCGCGATACATTTTTTCATGATAAATTCCTCCCTAAGTTGCTTGTTTACAGGCTGCCACTTTTCCACTATGGCGCGTTAAAGCAGCAAGCCACCGTTAGCATTTTATCCCAAAGGGAGGGATTTGTCAATGCCATTCCAAAAAATACGGGGGAATCCTCTGGAATTTCTTCCGGATTCCCCCAAAAGTATGGCCTTTTACCTCTCGCCCTATGCTTTCCATTTATAAAGCGCTTCTATGCACTACTCTTCCAACTCGTCCAGAGCTTCCTTCACCTTGCCCATAAAGCCCTTTTTCTTCCCTTTTCCGGTGGAAGCGCTCCTGCCATTGCACACATCGTCATAGGCCCGCAGGGCCTCCTTGGCTTCTCTGGACAGATCCGTGGGCACCTGCACCACCAGGGTCACAAAATGATCCCCTCTGCTGTTTTTATTCCGCAGGGAGGGAACGCCCTTCCCACGAAGCCGCACCCGGGTGTCCGTCTGGGTACCGGCCTTCACATCATACTCCACCTCGCCGTCCACAGTCTTAATGCGCACGGTGCCGCCCAGGGCCGCCGTGGCAAAGCTTATGGGGGCCGTGGAATAAATATTCATATCCTGTCGCTGGAAAATGGGATGCCTGGATACAGCCACCTCCACCAGCAAATCCCCTCTGGGACCGCCGTTAACCCCGGGCTCACCCTTCCCCCGAATCCGAATGCTCTGGCCGTTGTCAATACCAGCCGGCACGGTTACTGCAATTTTTTTCCGGCTGGAAATAAAGCCGCTTCCATAGCAGTCCGGACATTTCTCCCGGATAATCTTTCCCGTTCCGTTACACTCCGGACAGGGACGCACGTTTTGCACCATGCCAAAGAGGGATTGCTGGGTATATACCACCTGGCCTTTGCCCCCGCATTTGGAGCAGGTCTCCGGAGAGGTCCCCGGCTTGGCGCCGGTGCCGTGGCATTTGCCGCACTCGTCCTTTAAATTCAGCTCAATTTCCTTATCGCAGCCAAATACAGCCTCCTCAAAGGTAATGCGAATCTGCGCCCGGATATTGGCTCCCTGCATGGGCCCGTTGTTGGCCCTGCGACTGCGACCGCCGCCAAACAAATCTCCGAAAATATCCCCGAAAATGTCTCCCATATCCGCGCCGTTAAAGTCAAAGCCGCCGAAGCCGCCGCCCCCTGCGCCCTGGCTGAATGCCGCATGGCCAAACTGGTCATACTGCCGCCTCTTATCCGGGTCGCTGAGAACCGCATAAGCCTCCGAGGCCTCCTTAAACTTTTTCTCCGCCTCTGCGTCGCCAGGGTTCATATCCGGATGATACTTTTTTGCAAGCTGACGGTACGCCTTTTTTATAGCCGCATCATCGGCGCTTTTCTCCACTCCCAGGACTTCATAATAATCTCTTTTCTGTTCTGCCATTGTTACCTTCCTCTTTTTCCTGTTTCATCAAGTATGCAGGCAGTACGATATGCAGCACACAAATTTGTGCTGCATATCATGTCTGTCACAAGTATGGTTTCATCGGAACCCCGCGGGCAGATGGCTTTCTTATACCTCTCTGTAATCCCCGTCAACCACATCATCCGCAGGACCTGCGCCTGCTCCCATGTCCGGACCTGCTCCCGCAGCGCCTCCCTGGGCTCCCTGGGTCTGCTCATACATCTTTGCAAACAGCTTCTGAGCGGCCTCCATCAGCTTCTCCTTGCCGGCCTTCAGCTCATCCAGATCTGCGTCGGAAATATCGCTCTGATCCTTGGTCCGATCCAAAACAGCCTTTAAAGAAGTGATCTCCGCGTCCACGGCTGCCTTATCCCCGGCATCCAGCTTATCTCCCACCTCTTCCAGAGCCTTCTCGGTCTGGAATACCATGGAATCCGCGTCGTTTCTGGCATCAATGCCATCTTTGCGCCGCTTATCCTGCGCCTCGTACTCCGCAGCCTCCTTCACAGCCTTCTCAATATCGCTGTCAGACATATTGGAGCCTGCAGTGATGGTGATATGCTGCTCCTTGCCGGTTCCCAAATCCTTGGCGGACACATTTACAATACCGTTGGCATCAATATCAAAGGTAACCTCAATCTGGGGAACGCCTCTTCTTGCAGGCGGAATTCCATCCAGCCGGAATTCACCCAGCGTCTTGTTGTCCCGGGCAAACTGGCGCTCACCCTGAACCACCTTGATATCCACGGCAGTCTGATTATCCGCTGCAGTAGAGAAGATCTCGCTCTTCTTGGTGGGAATGGTGGTGTTGCGTTCGATCAAACGGGTTGCGATTCCTCCCTGGGTCTCAATGGACAGGGACAGAGGAGTCACATCCAGCAGCAGGATTTCCCCTGCGCCTGCATCTCCTGCCAGCTTTCCGCCCTGGATGGAGGCTCCCAAAGCCACACACTCATCCGGATTCAGGCTCTTGCTGGGCTCATGACCGGTCAGCTGCTTCACCTTCTCCTGTACAGCGGGAATTCGGGTGGATCCGCCTACCAGCAGAACCTTGCCCAGCTCAGAGGCCGTTACGCCTGCATCCCGCAGCGCGTTGCTTACCGGATCCACGGTTCTCTCTACCAGCTCATGGGTCAGCTCGTCAAACTTCGCCCGGGTCAGATTCATATCAAAATGCTTGGGACCATCAGCCGTAGCCGTGATAAAGGGCAGGTTGATATTGGTGGTGGTGGCAGAGGACAGCTCCTTCTTGGCCTTCTCAGCCGCCTCCTTTAATCTCTGAAGGGCCATCTTGTCACCCGACAGATCCACGCCCTCCATGCGCTTAAACTCGGACAACATGTAATCCGTAATCTTCTGGTCAAAGTCATCGCCGCCCAGACGGTTATTTCCCGCTGTAGCCAGCACCTCGATAACTCCGTCTCCAATCTCAATAATGGAAACATCAAAGGTACCGCCGCCCAGGTCGTATACCATAATCTTCTGCTCTTTCTCATTGTCCAGACCATAGGCCAGAGCAGCGGCCGTGGGCTCATTGATAATACGCTTTACGTCAAGGCCTGCGATCTTTCCGGCGTCCTTGGTGGCCTGCCGCTGCGCGTCATTAAAGTAAGCCGGAACGGTGATAACCGCTTCGTTTACCTTTTCGCCCAGGTAATTCTCTGCATCGGCTTTAAGCTTCTGGAGAATCATGGCTGAAATCTCCTGGGGAGAATACTTCTTTCCCTCAATGTCTACCTTGTAGTCGCTGCCCATCTCTCTCTTAATGGAAGAAATGGTTTTCTCCGCATTGGTTACCGCCTGACGCTTGGCCGGCTCGCCCACCAGTCTTTCTCCTGTCTTGGTAAAGGCAACCACAGACGGTGTCGTCCGCGCGCCCTCTGTATTGGCGATTACCACCGGTTTACCGCCCTCCATGACTGCCACGCAGCTGTTTGTTGTTCCCAAGTCAATACCAATAATCTTGCTCATAATAGAGACCTCCTCAAATGTTTTCTTGATTTATTTTCCAAATTTCGTTGTAAGCTTTTTCTCTGGCGCCCTAGGAAAGATGTCAGCCAAACGCCTGCTTTCGTGCTTGCACGACGCAGTCCTTTGTCTGCCATCTTTCGCACTGCTTGTAGCTTTCGCGTCAGTTTGCGACTTTTACCATACTGTGGCGGATGACGGTTTCCTTGTAGAGATAGCCCTTCTGGAATTCCTCTGCCACGATATTTTCTCCCAGCTCCTCATCCTCCACATGCATCACCGCATTGTGGAAGTCGGGGTCAAATTCCTGGCCTACGGCCTCTATGGGGGCTACTCCCAGCTCGGAAAGGGTGGTCATCAGCTGTTTATAAATCTTATCCATGCCCTTCGCAAAGGGATTGCTCTTCTGATCCTCCGGAACGGCTGCCAGCCCTCTCTCAAAGTTATCCACCACGGGAAGCATCTTCTCGATAATATCCCGGGCTCCCACCTCATACATATGGGATTTTTCCTTTTCCGTCCGGTTGCGGAAGTTTTCAAACTCTGCCAGCTGCCGTTTTACCCGGTCCTCCAGCTCTGCAATGCGAAGATCCTTCTTATCCTCCTTTTTCTTCTTTTTGAAAAAGGATTTTCCTCCCTCCGCTTCCTTCTCTTCGGCCTCGCGCTCTTCCTCCTGAGCTTCCCGGGTCTCCTCCCCTGCCTGCTCTTCGGTTTCCGCTTCTGCTTCCGGCTCTGCTCCGGTACTTTCCTGCTTTTCTATTTCCTCTCCAGCCTCCGGCTCTGCCCCGGCCTTATATTCCTCCTGCTGCTCCTCTGCAGCCTGTGCTTCTTCCCACTGTTTTTCCTGATCCACGGGTACTGCCCTTCCTTTCTTTCTTTTCTGCCCCTGTCCTGCCTTTTAGCCCTTTTCCTCCGGCCGAACCTTGGTATGTTCTCGGTTACTCTCTCCCATATATATCATCCAGCTGCTCTGTGAGAGTTTTTAAGGTATTCACCACCTTCTGGTAATCCATCCGCTTGGGACCGATGATCCCGATGGTGCCCTGCATCCCCTCTCCCAGCTCGTAGGTAGCTGTCACCACACTGCAGTCCTTCATGGTCTGCACCGGCGCTTCCTGTCCAATGTAAATCTGGATGCCTCGCTCCTCGCTGTTTGCCATGGTTTCATTGACCAGATCGGTCAATTCCTTTTTCTCCTCAAAGGCACTGATAAGCTCGCTGGCCTTTCCGTTTTCCGTCAGCTCCGGATACCGGAAAATATTGGTAGCCCCGCTGGTGTAAATCTCCACTTCTTCCTCTGCCCGGATAACCTCCGCCACGGCGTCAATCACATCCCCCACCAAAGCGCTGTGGGCTCCGGCCTGCTCCTTCAAGGCCATAATCATATTCAGATTAATCTCCTCAATGGACAGACCGTTCAAAATACTGTTTAACAGGATATTCAGCTTTAAAACCGTCTCCTGATCCAGCTCCTCCGTCACATCAATGACCCGGTTGCGAACCAGATTGCGCTCCATCATAATGACAGCCAAAATCTGGGTGCTGTTCACCTTGGACAGCTGGATAAATTTCAGCTTATTCCCTCTGGACCGGGGTGTGGAGACCATGGTGGCATAATTGGTATTGGTGGCCAGCACCTTCACCACCTGCTTCAACACCTGCTCCATCCGGTCTGTACGGCTGATCATAAGCTCCTTGAGCTCCTGGACCTCTTTATCCTTTTCTTCCATCATATGATCCACATACAACCGGTAGCCCTTATCCGAAGGAATCCGCCCTGCGGAGGTATGGGGCTGTAGAATATAGCCCATCTCCTCCAGATCAGACATTTCATTTCGAATGGTGGCGGAGCTTAAATTCAAGTCGGAATACTTGGAAATGGTTCGGGACCCCACCGGCTCTCCAGTCTCCAGATAATTCTGGATGATAGCCTGCAAAATCCGAAACTTCCTCTCATCCAACTGCATCCTGCCACCTCCTAACCCTTTTTTACTCTATTAGCACTCGGCCCTCTTGAGTGCTAACATTAAAATATCACTCCCACCTAAATTTGTCAAGACTGTTTATATATTTTTAAGATTTCCATAAAAACCAGTTCAGGAATCCACCATAAAAAAGTTCCAAAAACCTCTTGCATTTTTTCTCCATTGGTGCTATATACTAGGTAGTGATTGAAATACGGCCCTTACCTTAAGCATAGTATGCTTGATGTGAGGGTCTTTTATTTTTGAGAAAGGAGCCGATTTTATGAATATTAACAAATTTACGCAGAAATCTCTGCAGGCGGTCAATGACCTGGAAAAAATCGCCTATGAATATGGAAACCAGGAAATCGAACAGGAGCATCTGCTGGCAAGCCTCCTCCGCCAGGAGGACAGCCTGATCCTAAAGCTCATTGCCAAAATGGAAATCAACCAGGATCACTTTTTAAATAAGGTAGAGGAATTTCTCTCCCGACGGGTGAAAGTCTCCGGCGGACAGCCCTATGTGGGGCAATATCTGAATAAAGCCCTGATCTCCGCGGAGGATGAGGCCAAACGTATGGGGGACGAATACGTGTCCGTGGAGCACCTCTTTTTGGCCCTTTTGGACAACCAGAGCCCCTCTATGAAGCCTCTGTGGAAGGAGTACGGCATTACAAAGGAGCGCTTTCTTCAGGCCCTGTCCACGGTTCGGGGAAATCAGCGGGTGACCAGCGACAATCCGGAGGCTACCTATGACACCTTAAGCAAATATGGCTATGATCTGGTGGAACGGGCCCGGGAGCAGAAGCTTGATCCGGTCATCGGACGAGACGGGGAGATCCGCAACATTATCCGTATTTTGTCCAGAAAGACAAAAAATAACCCGGTGCTTATCGGAGAGCCCGGTGTAGGCAAGACGGCTGCCATTGAAGGACTGGCCCAGCGGATTGTCCGGGGGGATGTTCCCGAAGGGCTAAAGGATAAAAAGCTTTTTGCCCTGGATATGGGCGCTTTAGTGGCCGGAGCAAAATACCGGGGTGAATTTGAGGAGCGTCTCAAGGCTGTGCTGGAGGAGGTGAAAAAAAGCGAGGGCAATATTATTCTCTTTATTGACGAGCTTCACCTGATTGTGGGGGCCGGAAAGACCGACGGGGCCATGGATGCAGGCAATATGCTAAAGCCCATGCTGGCCCGGGGAGAGCTGCACTGTATCGGTGCCACCACCCTGGACGAATACCGGCAGTATATCGAGAAGGACGCCGCCCTGGAGCGTCGGTTCCAGCCGGTGTTGGTGGATGAGCCCACGGTGGAGGACACCATCTCCATTCTTAGGGGCCTCAAGGAACGGTACGAGGTTTTCCACGGAGTGAAAATCACGGATGGCGCCCTGGTTTCTGCAGCCACTCTCTCCAACCGGTATATTTCCGACCGGTTCCTGCCGGATAAGGCCATCGACCTGGTGGATGAGGCCTGTGCTCTGATTAAGACAGAGCTGGACTCCATGCCCACGGAGCTGGACGAGCTGAGCCGAAAGGTGATGCAGCTGGAAATTGAGGAGGCTGCCCTGAAAAAGGAGACAGACCGCCTGAGCCAGGAGCGTCTGGAGCATCTACAAAAGGAGCTGGCGGAGCTTCGGGAGGAATTTACCAGCCGCAAGGCGCAGTGGGACAATGAAAAAACCAGCGTGGAGCGTTTGCAGAAGCTTCGGGAGGAAATCGAGGAGGTCAATAAGCAGATTCAGGCGGCCCAGCAGGCCTATGATCTGAACAAGGCTGCCGAACTCCAGTACGGCCAGCTGCCCGCTCTTCAGCAGCAGCTAAAAGCGGAGGAGGACAAGGTAAAAAATCAGGATTTGTCTCTGGTTCATGAGAGCGTCACCGAGGACGAAATCGCCCGCATTATCTCCCGCTGGACCGGCATCCCGGTTGCCAAGCTGACAGAAAGTGAGCGAAATAAAACCCTGCACCTGGATGAGGAGCTTCACAAACGGGTGATTGGACAGGAGGAAGGGGTACAGAAGGTGACAGATGCCATTATCCGTTCCAAGGCCGGTATCAAGGATCCCAGCAAGCCCATCGGTTCCTTCCTGTTTCTGGGCCCCACCGGCGTGGGCAAGACGGAGCTGGCCAAGGCCCTGGCCGCCAGCCTGTTCGACGATGAGCAGAATATGGTGCGCATTGACATGAGTGAATACATGGAGAAATATTCCGTCTCCCGGCTTATCGGGGCGCCTCCCGGATATGTGGGCTATGAGGAGGGCGGTCAGCTCACAGAGGCCGTGCGAAGAAAGCCCTATTCTGTGGTGCTCTTTGACGAGATAGAAAAAGCGCACCCGGATGTGTTCAATGTGCTGCTCCAGGTGCTGGACGACGGCCGTATCACCGATTCCCAGGGGCGAACGGTTGATTTTAAGAATACCATTTTAATTATGACTTCCAATATCGGTTCCTCCTACCTGTTGGAGGGCATCGATGCCAGGGGAGAAATCAGCAGCCAGGCCCAGGATTTGGTTATGAATGAGCTGCGGGCCCATTTTCGGCCGGAATTTTTAAACCGGCTGGACGAGACCATTCTGTTTAAGCCCCTCACCAAGGACAATATTGGGGGCATTATCCATCTGCTTATGGCGGAGCTCAATGCCCGCCTGGCTGACCGGGAGCTGTCCCTGACCCTGACCCCAAGGGCGGAGCAGTTTATTATTGACAATGGCTATGATCCGGTCTACGGCGCCCGCCCCCTGAAGCGCTATGTGCAAAAATATGTGGAGACTCTCACAGCCCGGCTGATTCTGGGGGGAACCATTTCCCAGGGAGATACCATTACCATCGATCTGGTGGACGGCAGGCTCACGGCGGAAAAAACAGTATAGATTTTTTTGGTATCATTTGGTATGATACCTGTATACCCCGTTTCTCATTGTACAGTCGTGGCAAAAAACCATGTATGACCTGGCAAACGGAGGGTATCCTAACAAAAAGACTGTGCAGCCTGAGACCAGTCCCCAAACAGGGAGACCAAATGGCAAAATCAGGCACAGCAAAGAAAGAGAGGTGCCAGATATGGCAAAATACGTTTGTGACATCTGCGGCTATGTTTATGACCCGGAAATCGGCGATCCGGATAACGGGATCGCACCGGGAACCGCCTTTGAGGATCTGCCGGAGGATTGGGTTTGCCCCCTTTGCTCTGTGGGCAAGGATGATTTTTCAGAGGAATAAGCGGCAAAGGGGAAGAGGCTGCGGGCAGAATAAAACTTTCTGCCTGCAGCCTCTTTTATCAGGTCTCCGTCTCGCCCTGACTGGCTCCTGTCCTAAAACGCCGCCTTCCAAGCCAAACGGCTATCCATCCGGTACCGATTCCCACCACCATGCCGGCCAGCACGTCCGTGGGGTAATGCACCCCCACATACAGCCGGGAAAATCCGATAAGGGCCGCCAGAGCCATGGCCGGCACCCCCACTCTTTTGGGAAAGCACAAAAACAGCACACTGGCCACGGCAAAGCTGGCCCCTGTGTGTCCCGAGGGAAAGGAGGTATCCACGGGAAGCCGGGCAATGGGAATCAGCCCCTCCACCGCTCCATAGGCATAGGGCCGCATCCGTCCCACCAGATTTTTCAGCAGCACATTTACCAGGGCAAAATCCATGAAAAGGGACAGGGAAGCTAACTTCCCGGTGCGCCGCAAAGAGGGAATGCACAGCAGAAGCAGGCAGGTAAGAATGGCCAGAATCCCTGCGTCACCCAGGCGGGTAATGGCCCCCATCACCAGATTCAGCCAGGGCCTGCGCACCTGCTCCTGCAAAAACAAAAGAAACTGTTCCTCCCATACAAACGACCACTCCATGGCAACCTCCAAAAAAGGCCGCAGCTCTCACCGCAGCCTTTCCAAACTTTTCCAATTAGAATTCCACTCTCTTAGGATTAATCGGGAATCTCCGTAAATGTATAGCGCTCCACTACCCCTGCCACGTCCAGGTGATAGATCACCACGCCTCCCGGCATCTCCTCTTTTTCATATTTGTAGCTCTTCTCGGAATGCAGATTTTTGATATACTCATCCAGATCCGCAACCTCTACCTCTTCAATGGCCGTTTTGCGGCCCTGATTTCCCGGACAATACCCTAAATTTTCCTTCACCAGCTCGTAACGTTTCATATCGATAACCTCCGTCCTGTAAATTGATATCTCTATTTTACACTAAAACGGAGAAAAAAGCCAGTATTTTTAGACATTTTATACAAAAATTCCGGATTTTCAGGCCTCTACAGCTCTGTAAAGGTATACCGCTGCAATAGCCCCGCTATATCCACGTGATACACAATGGTGCCGTCCGCCAAATCCTCCCGCTCAAAGGAGGCACTCTTCTCTGTGTGGCGGCTCTTTACATAGGCGTCCAGATCGGAAATTTCCGCCTCCTCAATAAACACGTCCCGCATCTGATTTCCGGAGCACTGATTAAAAATCTCATGAACCACTTCATATTCCTTCATCTCTGTCACCCTTCCTTTATCAAATGAAATCATGTCTCATCCAGCTGCTTCTGGAGATACAGCCCCACCACATGGGAAAAATTCATAATATTGCGAATATAGGCAAAGTCCTTGCCAAAGATCCGCCGCTCCGCCTGGAGATCCTGCTCCTCCCCGGCAAATACCCCAAGCACGGAGATTCCCTGACTGCGAACCCTACGCACCTCCAGAGCCGTATCCCGCACCGCATATTCCCCGCAGTAGGAGGCCGGATTCCTGCTGTTTGGCCGGTTTACAATCTGATCGTTGGGCCTGCCGTCGCTGAGCACAATGAGGATCTTATTCTCCTCCTCCCGCTGGGAAAGACTCCAGGCTGCCGTGCGGATAGCCAACCCGTCCCGGTTGTTGGAGGAGGCGTGAAATTCGAAAATCCGGCGGTTGGCCTCCCGGCCCTCTTCATAATCCCGAAACCGGCGCATCACCGTGTAATCCCAGAAGGTACAAAAACCTGCCACCATATGGGGAATCCCCACATTGCTTAAGGCCTCGCTAAGCATAAAGCCCTGGATAGCCACCAGACTTTGGCGGTTTCTCTGAGAGCCGCTGGCATCAATAAGCACATACACGGCAAAATCCGTGCTGTTTTTCCGGATCTCCTTCTGGAACAGCCGGGTATCCCTGCTGCGCCCCACCTTCCAGAGCCGGGCCGGCACAATGGCTCCGTAATCCATGGAAACCACCTCCCGCTCACTGCGGGCCTGCAAGGATCTGCGCAGGGCATCTGACAGCTGCTCGATATTCCGTCTGGCCACCCGAAAATGATTGCCATAGATGCGTAGGTTTACCTCCTTGGCCCGCCTGGCGTATTCTGACTGGTAATTCTTGCGCACCATATTTTCCAGAATTCCGTCGGTAAAATATAGCTGACAATCCGCGTGCGCTCCCCGGCACAGAAGTCCGTTGCGCCGTCTCTGCTCCCGCTCATTTAAGTAAGAACGGCCATAATTCAGCTCTATATAGGAATACATCTTGGCCGCCGCTTCCTCATCCACCAGCACCACCCGGGATTTTGCCCTTGTCCGGGTTTCCTGGGAATCTCTCTCCTGCAGGGTGGAGGCCGCCTGGGTCAGCTGCTCCAGGTATCGGTCCATATCCTCCTCATAGAGCTCCTCCTCCAGAAAATCCTTCCAGTTAAATTCCTTTAAATCCTCCATGGTCACAGCCAGGACAGTCTCCAAAGGACCGTACTTTTCCTCAAAATGCCGGTCCACCAGCTGATTATACAGCTCATCCAGGCAGCGAAGCACCTCCAAGGTGTCCTCTGCCCCGTGGAGCTCCTGCAGCCGATCCACCACCCGGCGAATCCGATCCGTCATGGCCTCCTGCCCATAGACGGCCTCCTTCATGAGGCTGATTTTTACCTGTCCCAAAAAGGAGGCAGTCATGCGGTGAAAATCCTGATCCAGAACATCGAGAAAAGCCTTTTTTCGAAGCTCCTCCACCCCTTTGCGCTCCCCGGTAATCCGGCGCAGCACGGCGCAATCCACGCAGAGCTGGGACAGCTGTAACAGCTCCTGCTCCTTGGCCCCGAAATACAGCTTTTTCACCAGATACATGCCAAGCTCTTCCTTGGAAAAAAATTTGGCAAAGGCTCCCTGCTTTACGGCATCATAGAGAGCCGCATATTTGGACCTGGCAAAGGCCCTGGTATCCAGCTTCAGGCGCAGGGAATAATCCCCGCTGACGGTCCAGCAGAGATTCTGCATGCGCTGTTCAATTTCCATTTGGCGCTCCGCCTCCTCCGGCTCCCCTTCCAGGGAAGCCAGATATTCCAGGGATTCCTTCATCCCGCTCTCACCTGCCCTTTTTCACCTGCTGCCTTTTCGTTTTCCCGCCTTGGATCCATATCCCTTCTCTCTCCCGGCAAAGGAAACCGCTGCTATTTAAAACACTGCCTCCGGCCCCCAGCTCTCCGGAATCCGGGTCATAACCATATCCTCAATCAATTCCCGCTCAAAGTTGTCAAAGCATTTATTGGTCAGCCCCATACTCACCGCCAGCCTGGGCCGAAGGCCTCCCTGAATGGTTTTCAGGGCAGCCAAAAGCCCCCGCAGATCCAGGGCCTTGGTGGAAATCTCACTGTTGGCCGCCTTGGCCTGGAGATCCAGAAAGAGCCCCGCAAACTGATCAAGGGCCTCCTTTTTTGCCTCCGGAAAGCCGGTTTCCAGAATCAGCAGCAGGGTTTCCTCTGTTAAATCCGGCATACGGATAACCAGAAACCGGGATACCAGCGCCTCGTTCAGCTCCCGGGTGCCTGCATAGCCGTAATTCATGGTGCCGATAAACCGGGCAGCCGGATGAAGGCAGATCCGATCATAGCCTGGCACGTCAATGAGACGCCGATAGTCCAGGGTGGCGTGCAGTACGGAAACCGCGTCATTCTTTGCCATATTAATCTCGTCCAGCACGCCAAAGCCCCCGTATTGGGCACACTGGTATACCGGTCCCTGGCGCAGCTGTACCTCATTGTCCCGAAAGGTATCCGTTCCGATGAGGGTGCTGCTGTCCGTATTCACATGGAAGGAAATATTATAAAGGGGCCGGCCAAAGAGCCAGGCCAGATTCTCCGCCAGAATATTCTTTCCCGTGGCCTTGGCCCCGCACAGCAGCAGATTTTCCCCCTGAAGCAGGGCCGTGATAGCCATCTCCAGGATTTCTCTTCCGTAAAAGGGAACCGGTGGCCGGGCCACCCGGTAGCGCAGGGTGTCCTCCAGAGGATACGCCTGCCGGAATTTTTCCAGATCCCCAATAAGCCCCGGACTCACCTGCTGCCTCTGTAATATCTCTAAAGAATCCATCTGTTTTACTCCTTCACGCTTAAACTTTAGGTTCTGCCCTGCGGGCCATAAGCCGGATCACAGAAACCAGTCTTTTATATATCAAACATTTGTTCTTCTATCAAAAAATCCGCCAGAATCCAGTTGCTCACATCAATGCCTCTGTCTGTAAGCCGCAGGAACCCCTTCTCCTCCAGGAGAAAGCCCTGTCTCTGATAGCGCTCCAGCTCCTTTTGGTAAATTCTTCGCATCTCCCTGGTTAGCCGAACCCCCTGCCGGGTACGCAGTCCCAGAAACATGGTCTCCGACAAATCATCCGCCGGTGTCAGCTCTTCCCAGTCCGTCACGGCAAACTGCCCCTGTAAATAGGGTCCAAGCTTCTCCTGATTCCGAAAGCGGCAGCCCCCCAGCAGGGAAGCCGCCCCTATCCCAAATCCCTTGTATTCCTCTCTCCGCCAATAGCCCAGATTGTGCCTACACTCCCGGCCCGGTTTGGCGAAATTGGAGATCTCATAGCGGACGAAACCGGCTGCCTCCAAGCGTTCCCTGGCATCCTCATACATCTGCCTCTCCGTATCCTCATCAGGAAGCCCGGGAAATGGTTCCCGTGGTGCCCCCTTTTTTTCGGAGACGCCTGCCATAGTCTCTTGTCCGCTTTTTTCGTGTGAATCTTCCGCCCTTTCCCCGTATTGCCTAAAAAAGGGCGTTCCCTCCTCCAGTATCAGGCTGTAGGCGGAAATATGCTCCGGCTCCAGATCAAGCACCCGATTAAGGGTATCCCGCCAGCTTTTTTGGGTCTGTCCCGGCAGTCCAAACATCAGGTCCACATTCACATTGGAAAATCCGGCCTCCCGGGTCAGCCGAAAGCTCTCCAGAAATTCCTCCCAGGTGTGAATCCGCCCCAGAAGCCGCAGCTCCTCATTCTGGGCTGACTGAAGCCCCAGACTTAGCCGGTTCACCCCAAGATCCCTAAAACTTTTTAGCTTGTCCCCATCCAGGGTCCCGGGATTACACTCCACGGTGATCTCCGCCTGTTCCCGGACAGAAAAATCATCTCTAAGCTCCCTTAAAATCTCTGCAAGCTGCCTTCCCTCCAAAAGGGAAGGCGTGCCTCCCCCCACAAAAACGGTGGAGACCTCATACGTTTCCCCTAGCTTTCTGCTTTCGCGGATTTCCTGCTTTAAGGCCTCCACATAGCGTCCGCGGGTCTCTTTATCTGCCGGCGCGGACAAGAAATCACAGTAGGCACACTTGCGCACACAAAAGGGGATGTGTATATAAATTTCCAGCTCCTTCTTTTCTGCCAAACCGTCCACCACACCAAGGCCTTTCCGTTTTCCCGCTTTTCCGCTTCCCCGCCTTCGGCCTTTCTACTTATCATCCAGCTTCAGCACGCTCATAAAGGCCTTCTGTGGGATCTCCACATTTCCCACCTGGCGCATGCGCTTCTTTCCTTCCTTCTGCTTTTCCAGCAGCTTCTTCTTCCGGGTAATATCGCCGCCATAGCACTTGGCCAATACATCCTTTCGCATGGCCTTTACCGTCTCCCGGGCAATGATCTTGCTGCCCACTGCCGCCTGAATGGGGATCTCAAAGAGCTGACGGGGAATCTCCTCCTTAAGCTTCTCGCACATTTTCCTTCCCCGCTCATAGGCTGTACCGCTGTGCACAATAAAGGACAGGGCGTCTACCTCCTCCTTATTGATAAGGATGTCCAGCTTCACCAGCTCAGACTGCACATAGCCCTTCATCTCATAGTCAAAGGACGCATAGCCCCGGGAACGGGATTTTAAAGCGTCGAAAAAGTCGTAGATAATCTCATTTAAGGGAAGTTCGTACCGAAGAAGAGCCCGGGTCTCCTCCATATATTCCATTCCCAGATAATTTCCCCGTCGCTCCTGGCAAAGCTCCATAATGGATCCAATAAATTCCGTGGTCACCATAATCTCCGCGCTGACCACCGGCTCCTCCATATATTCGATCTCCGAGGGATCCGGCAGGTTGGAGGGATTGGTGAGCTCTATCACCTCTCCGTTGGTCTTATGCACCTTGTAGATAACCCCGGGAGCCGTGGTCACCAGATCCAGGTTGTACTCCCGCTCCAGCCGCTCCTGAATGATCTCCAGGTGCAAAAGCCCCAGAAAGCCGCAGCGGAAGCCAAAGCCCAGAGCCACCGAGGTCTCCGCCTCAAACTGCAGGGAGGCATCGTTGAGCTGAAGCTTTTCCAGGGCATCCCTAAGATCCGGGTATTTCGCCCCGTCTGCCGGGTACATGCCACAGTATACCATGGGAAGCACCTTTTTATACCCGGGCAGAGGCTCCTGGCAGGGCTTCTCCCGGCTGGTGATGGTATCTCCCACCATGGTGTCCTTCACATTTTTTATACTGGCCGTGAGATAGCCCACCATACCGGCGCTTAGCTCCTCACAGGGAATAAACTGCCCGGCGCCAAAATAGCCAACCTCCACCACCTCGGCCGTGGCTCCCGTAGCCATCATCAGAATGGGCGTTCCTCTTTTTACCGTGCCCTCCTTAATGCGGCAGAATACAATGACCCCCTTATAGGAATCGTACACAGAGTCAAAGATCAACGCCTTTAAGGGGGCAGAGACCTCTCCCCCCGGCGCCGGAATCCGCTCCACAATGGCTTCCAGAACCTCCTCTACATTTAGCCCGGTCTTTGCAGAAATCCGGGGCGCATCCTGGGCCTCCAGCCCAATCACATCCTCTATCTCATCAATGACCCGCTCCGGCTCCGCGCTGGGCAGATCGATCTTATTTATCACCGGCACCACATCCAGGTCATGGTCCAGAGCCAGATATACATTGGCCAGCGTCTGGGCCTCAATGCCCTGGGCCGCATCCACTACCAGAATGGCCCCGTCGCAGGCAGCCAGACTTCTGGATACCTCATAATTAAAGTCCACATGGCCCGGGGTATCGATGAGATTAAAAATATATTCCTCCCCGTTTCTGGCCTTGTACACAGTCCGCACGGTCTGGGCCTTTATGGTAATGCCCCGCTCCCGCTCCAGCTCCATATTGTCCAATACCTGGGCCTGCATTTCCCGGCTGGTTAAAAGCCCCGTCATCTCAATAATCCGGTCTGCCAGCGTGGATTTCCCATGATCGATATGAGCAATAATACAAAAATTGCGGATTTTTCCCTGATCCATCGTCGCCACCCATTTTCCTCCATCGTTTTTGTCAATGATACAGTATACCACAACAGAAGGAAAATGTAAATTTTTTTATAGCTCTACCCTTCCGTCCAACAGACAATGCCAAATCCAAACTCTGCCAGAAAGGTCTCCGCCTCCTGCGTGGATAGCTCCACCAAGAGGACATATTCCTCCGCCTCCAGCACAGGCGTGGAAGCCAGAAGCTCTGCCGGCTGTCCGTCAATGGCCGGATCGTGGTGATAGATTTCCAGCACATCCCCCGCCTCTGCATCCGGCGCCATTCCCCGGGGAATCCCAAGACGCCAGCGGCCATTTTCCCCATGCTCCAGGGAAAATCCAAGCCCCATAACCTCTATCCGCTCTGCCATGACAGAAAAGCTGGCCGGATAGGTCTCCTGGATGAAAACCTCCTCCTCCCCGGAAAAGGTGATACGCACCAGCTGACCGGCCTCCAGTCCGGAAAAATCCATCTCTATATATGGAGAAATCTCCCGGGCCTCCGGAATCTCCACCTCTCCCTGCCTGGGAATGGTTGCCACCAGCCTGGGCCCTCCCCCTTCCTCCATAGATAGCTCTGTCAATACCCCGTAAAAAATCACAGGCTCTTTCGTTTCCCGGGGATTCGCCAAAAGAAGAAGCGCCCCTATCCCGGCCACCAGAGCCCCCAGCCCCAATGCGGCCAGCTTTGGCCTTCGATAGCCCAGCACATGGCGAATGCGGCTTCCCGTGTCTCCCTCCCCAAAGGCCAGGGGAATTCCCCGTACCCGGGAGTGTCCGGTGGCCATAGATAAAAGGGACGCGGAATACTCCTTTTTGATATGATTTCCCATTTTCCGGATAACCGCCTCGTCACAGGACATTTCCATGTCCCTTCCGCTTAGGAAAAACGCCGCCCATACCAGGGGATTGAACCAATGAATACAAAGGGCTCCATAGGCGACCGCCCGGATCAGGGGATCCCTCCGGCGAATATGGGTTCTCTCATGGAGCAGCATATACGCAAGCTTCTCCGGCTCCAGCTTTTCCGGCACATAAATCCGATAACGGAAAATTCCCAGCACAAAGGGGGTGGCCACCTGATCCGTCCGGTAAATCCCTTCTGCATCCCGTACCGCTCCCCCAAGCCTTCTCCTTAACACCAGCAGGGATCCCAGCCCATAGAGCAGCATTAGGCCTGCTCCCAGCAGCCAGATCCATCCTCCTATAAACAGATACACCTGCATGGGATTTATGGAGGACATAGGCACAGCCGCCGGCAACGACCGATTAATGGCCTCCTCCATAACCGGAATGGGCAGCTCCACCTCCGGCTGTCCCATATACCCAATATTTTCCGGGATATATTCTATCCGTCCCCCGGCCGGCGCATGCAGCATTCCCAGAAAGGATATGGGGGCGGAAAAGGAAACCGGACACAGCAGACGAAACAGGACCACCACCCACAGCCCATAGGAAAAAATCCGGGGCGCCCGGCGCAGCAGGAGACGAAGGAGCAGGACAGCCAAAATGATAAAGCTTCCCGTGAGGCTCATATTTAATACCAGGATCAACAGTTCCTCTATCATGGCAGTTCCTCCTCATAGCTCTCAATAAGCTCCCGCAGCATGGAAATCTCCTGGTCCCGCAGCCGCCTCTTTCTGGAAAAGGCTGTGAGAAACAGAGGTAAAGACCCCTCAAAATTCTCCTCAAGAAATTCTTCTCCCCGGGCTGCCAAAAAATCCTCCCGGCTCATTCGCACCACCACGGTCCCCTTTTCGTTGGCAAACAATCCTCTCTCACACAATCGTTTCAGCATGGTATAGGTGGTGGTTCGCTTCCAGGAAAAGGCGGCCTCACAGAGCCTGGTCAGTTCCCCGGAGCCAACGGGGGCATGCTCCCAGATAAGCTCCGCAAATTTTTCTTCCATTTCTCCCAGCTTGTAGGTTTCCATAGGGATTCTCCTTTTTTGTATTTTGTCTAATTTCATTAGACTATTTTAGTCTAACATGATTAGACTGCATTGTCAAGAGGATTCCCTCTTAATTTTTCGCCTAAAAAACCGGGGATCTCTCCCCGGTTTTAGCCCCTTCTCCTTATTCTACAATCCGCAGCTCCTTGGGCGCCTTGTTCAGCACCTCACAGCCATTCTCCGTCACCAGCACCAGATCCTCGATGCGCACTCCAAATTCCCCGGGCAGATAAATGCCAGGCTCCACGGAAAACACCATTCCCGGCTCCAGAGGAAACTCTGAGACATTTCCCACATCCGGCGGCTCGTGGCATTCCAGTCCCACTCCGTGTCCCAGACGATGGGTAAAGTAGGGCCCATACCCACCCTCCGCAATAATATCCCGGGCTGTCTTATCAATCTCCGAGAGAAATACCCCCGGCTTGATTTTTTCAATGGCCGCCAGATTGGCCCGCAGCACCAGATCGTACACTTGCCGCTGTTTTTCCCCGGCCTCCCTGAAAAACACAGTCCGGGTCATATCGCACCAATACCGGTTAAAGGGTATAAAAATATCAAAGGTCACGCTGTCCCCGGCCTTTACCACCGTGCCGTCGGCGCTGTGATGGGGATCCGCTCCGTTGGGCCCAAAGCATACCAGCTGCACCCCCTCGCAATCTGCTCCCAGCTCCAGATACAGCCGGTTCACCTCCGCGGCCAGCTGGTTTTCCACAGCCCCTTCCTTTACCTTGGCAATGACCTGCTCCACAACTTTATCGTTAAAGGCGGAGCTTCTCCGAAGAGCCTCTATCTCCAGGCTATCCTTTCGCATCCGGGCTTTGTCCACCGGGCCGGAGCCCTGTACCGGCGTCATATCCGGCCGAAGCTCCATAAGCCCAATCAAAAATTTGCTGGACCAGAATTTGTCAATGCCAAGCTTCCCCGGACGAATCTCCCGGGCCAAATCCTTCACCGGATTCTCCCCATCCTTATGTACGGATAAAGGCAGACCCTGGGGCGGCACAATGCCAAATATCTCATTTCCAAACAGCTTGGCCCTTCCTGTGTCATCCAGGTAAAGGGCAATCATCCGCTCATGGGGCTCCATCCACAGCCCGGTTAAATAATACAGGGAGGCCGTAGATGACACGATCATCTGGGTCAGGCCCTCCGCTTCCATATTGGCGATTACACGCCGGATTCTCTCTTGATTCATAACTTCTCCTGTTATTTTAAGTTCCGCTTCGTCCTTTCCAAGGCCGGGACTTCGCTGTTTTTTTAGTTCCGCTACGATCTCTCCGTGCGCCGCAAGATATCCCAGCGCTCCGGCCGCTCGCTCAACTGCACCCAGAGACTTTGTCTGGCATGAGGGGCGCTCTCCTGGGGAATGCCTTCCTGGTCAAAAATGGCCTCCACCACCACAGGCACGTCCGCTCCATTTGGCTTCATAATCTCGATTTGCTCTCCCACGGAAAATTTGTTTCGCTGCTCAATCCGGCAGCGGCCCCCCTCGTCCACCTCCCCCACGATTCCCAGGTAGGTGGCCTCCCGCTGGTAGGTGCTCTCGTGGTAAATCTGGGACTTCTCATCCGGGCGTCCAAAGAAGAAGCCGGTGGTGAACAGCCGGTGGGTTCCGCAGGAGACCTGTTCCTGATACCAGGAAAGATTTTTCTCATAGAGCTCCCGGGATTTCTGGCAGTCATCTATGGCCCGCCGGTAGGTTCTGGTCACCGTGGCCACGTACAGGGCCGTTTTCATCCGTCCCTCGATTTTCAGACTGTCAATGCCGGACTCTAAAATTTCCGGAATATGGGCAATCATGCAGAGATCCCGGGAATTAAAGAGAAAGGTGCCTCTGTCATTCTCGTACACGGGCAGGTATTCTCCCGGCCGGGATTCCTCCACCACCGCGTATTTCCACCGGCAGGGATGGGTACAGGAGCCCTGGTTGGCATCCCGGCCAGTAAAATAATTGCTTAAAAGACAGCGGCCGGAATAGGAGATACACATGGCTCCGTGGATAAAGGTCTCGATCTCCATCTCCTCCGGAATCTCCCTGCGAATTTCCCGGATTTCCTCCAGAGAGAGCTCCCGGGCCGACACCACCCGTTTTGCCCCAAGCTCCCACCAGAAACGATAGGTTTCATAGTTGGTGTTGTTGGCCTGGGTACTGATATGGCGCTCCAGCTCCGGACAGAGCTCCCGGGCCAGCATAAAAATCCCCGGATCCGCAATAATCAGCCCGTCAGGCTGAAGCTCCCGAAGCTCCCGAAGATAAACCCGCACACCTTCCAGATCCCGGTTATGAGCCAGAATGTTCACCGTCACATAGACCTTTACCCCATGGGCATGGGCAAAGGCAATGCCCTCTTGCATATCGGCAGGGGAAAAATTCTTGGCCTTTGCCCGCAGACCAAAGGCCTCTCCCCCAATATAAACCGCATCCGCCCCGAAGATCACCGCTGTTTTCAGCACCTCCAGGCTGCTGGCCGGCACCAGCAATTCCGGTTTCCTTTTCATGACACCCCACCTTCCCTTTTTACACTCACCGTCACCCCGTCTCCCAGAGGCAAAACACTGGTGATTAGCTGTGGGTGATGCTTCAGAGTATAAAGATATTCCCGCATACGGCTGTGAATGGTCCGATCCCGCCGCTCCACCGCAAACCGGGAGTCCACAATACTTCCCTCCTGGAGAACATTGTCGGACACCAAAAAGCCTCCCTCCTGCAAAAGCCGCAAAACCTCAGGCAAAAAGTGAAGGTACTGTCCCTTGGCCGCATCCATAAAAATAAAATCATAGGTACCCGAAAGCCGGGGAAGAAGTTTCAGGGCATCTCCCTCCAGCAGGGTTATCTGCTCCTCCCGCCCGGCCCGGCGGAAATTCTCCCGGGCAACGGGAATCCGCTTCTCGTACTTTTCAATGGTGGTAATCTTCGTCTTTGGCCCCCCATATTCGCACATAAGCAGAGCAGAAAAGCCCGTAGCTGTTCCCACCTCCAAAATCCTTTCCGGGCGCTTCAGGGCAAGCAACGTTTTTAAAAAGCTCTGCAGCTCCCTGCGAATAATGGGTACTCTATCCCTTCGGGCCTCCCTTTCTATCTCCTCCAATAAAGGCGGATTGCCTATATCCAGTGAATTGATATAGGCAACCATTCTCTCTTCCACGATCAATTATTCGTCCTCCTGATCCTCCTCCGACTCTCCCTCATTGGACATAATGGCCATCATCTCCTTGGGCTCCATGGCTGTGGTCAGGACATACTCTCCCGGTCCTATGGTTTTGGAATATTTACTCAGATTCACCTGAATATAAAACAGCAGCCAATCCTTCACCAGTCCCTTCTGCTCCAGAAGCTTAGCCACATCGGCGATTGAATCCCCCTCCTCTATGACAACGGCCGCCTGCCTTCCCGGAGGGGCGTCCAGGGGCCCTGTGTGAAACACTGCATGGCCATAGTAATAGGCCGTAGTGCCCAGACGCAGCAAAAGCATGGCCACCAAGGCCAGAGCTACAATCTTTAAGGTTATAGATAACACTATCAACGCTGCTTTTTTTGTATTCATCCTCTGTTCCCTACACTTCCATTATAATCGGCAGAATCATGGGGTCCCGCTTGGTCTTTTTCCAGATAAAGCCTCCCAGGGAATCCTTAATCACATTTTTAATCTTGCCCCAGTCCGTAACGCCCTTTTTCAGGCAGGTATGAACCGCCTCATCCACCACATTTCTGGCCTCATCCATCAAATCCTCGGATTCCCGCACATAGACAAAGCCCCGGGACACAATATCCGGCCCGGCCAACAGCTGGCTGCTGTATTTTTCCAGTGTCAGCACCACAATCATAATGCCGTCCTCTGCCAAATGCTGCCTGTCACGCAACACAATGTTGCCCACATCGCCCACACCCAGGCCGTCCACCAGAATGGCGCCTGTCTGCACATGATCCACCACCTTGGCGCTGTCATTGCAAACCTCAATCACGTCGCCGGAGGAGAGCATAAAGGTATTCTCCTTGGGAATCCCCAGCTGCCGGGCCAGATTGATCTGAGCCTTTCTGTGACGGAATTCCCCGTGAACCGGTATGGCATACTTGGGCCGTACCAGAGAATAGATAAGCTTAATCTCTTCCTGGCAGGCATGTCCCGACACATGGGCATCCTGGAAAATCACATCCGCTCCCTTGGCCGAGAGCTCGTTGATCACCTTGGACACTGCCTTCTCATTGCCCGGTATGGGATTGGAGCTGAATATCACCGTATCCCCCGGCTTGATATGCACCTTCTTGTGAATGCTGGCTGCCATGCGGGACAGGGCTGCCATAGATTCTCCCTGACTTCCCGTTGTGATCAGCACCATCTGATCGTCGGGATAATTTTTCATCTGTTCAATGTCTATAAGGGTATTCTGGGGGATATCCAGATATCCCAGCTCGGCCGCCGTGGAGATGACATTCACCATGCTCCGGCCCTCAATAACCACCTTGCGGCCAAATTTTGCCGCAGAATTAATGATCTGCTGCACCCGGTCCACATTGGAGGCAAAGGTGGCGATAATAATGCGGGAGGTTCTGTGCTCCGAGATAATATTGTCAAAGGTCTTTCCCACAGTTTTCTCTGACATGGTAAAGCCCGGCCGCTCCGCATTGGTGCTGTCGCACATAAGGGCCAGCACACCCTTTTTGCCGATCTCTCCAAATCGCTGCAGATCAATGGCATCTCCAAATACCGGCGTGTAATCCACCTTAAAGTCCCCGGTGTGAACCACAATCCCGGCCGGAGAGTAGATGGCCAGCGCCGACGCGTCCGAAATGCTGTGGTTGGTCTTGATAAATTCAATGCGGAAGGCTCCCAGGTTGATGGATTGTCCATGCTGAATCACCTTGCGCTTGGTGTTGTTTAGAAGCCCATGCTCCTTTAATTTATTGTCAATAAGCCCTATGGTCAGCTTTGTGGCGTAGATGGGCACATTGACCTCCTTTAACACATAGGGCAGCGCCCCGATATGATCCTCATGTCCATGGGTAATCACAAAGCCCTTCACCTTGGAAAGGTTATCCTTTAAATAGGTCACGTCGGGAATCACCAGATCGATTCCCAGCATATCATCCTCCGGGAAGGCCAGCCCGCAGTCCACCACAATGATACTGTCCTCGAATTCGAAGGCAGTCATATTCAATCCGATCTGCTCCAAGCCGCCTAACGGAATGATTCTCAATTTGGAATTGTTTACGTTTCTCAATTTCGTTCCTCCTGTCTTTCCTTTTCCAGACAGTTCACGCAGTATCCATAGAGTTTCACCTCATGATCCGTTACCTGAAATCCCATGGAGCTTTTCACGCTATTTTCCAGCTGCTCCAGCATATCATCCTGAAATGCCGAAACGCTCCCACACTTTAAGCAGATTAAATGATGGTGCCGGTGGTGGGGAACTTCTTCCATATCCCCGATCTCATACCGCACATATCCGTCGTCCAGGTTAATCCGTTCAATCAGCTCCAGCTCTAACAATAGCTGAACCGTCCGATACACTGTAGCCAATCCAATCTCCGGATTGTCTACCTTTACAATTTCATAAATCTCCTCCACTGTCAGGTGTTTTTCCGGGTTGCGGCCCAGGGCCTCCAACACAACCAGTCTCTGGGAAGTTACTTTTAATCCTTTTTCCTTCAGTAGT
Organism: uncultured Lachnospiraceae bacterium; assembly: GCA_947574135.1. GTDB lineage: Bacteria > Bacillota > Clostridia > Lachnospirales > Lachnospiraceae > RGIG4284. The sequence goes on along the minus strand of CANPIM010000010.1, from coordinate 2,375 downwards.
TTCCGAACCTTTTCTCTGTCAATGGTCACCTGCTCACCCCCGTATTCCCTGCCCTGACCTCTTTACAGGGTTATATCCACATCCTCCAAGAGCTGCTCAAATACCTCCATGACGCAGGCCAGCTCCTCATCATCCTCCACGATCTCGTAGAGAGCCTCCGCCTCTCCGTCCGCAGACAGATCCTTCAGAATCAGGGCCTCTCCGTCCCCCTCTGCAGAATCCGTGACAAGAATATAGTCCACGCCTTTCAGGCGAGTCTCCTCCAGTACATAAAAATCAACCTTCTCCTGGGTATCATCCGGAATAAACGCTATTTTCTCCATCTATTCTACTCCTCGCATCCAAATAGCCCTGTAAAATGAAAACAGCCGCCAGCTGGTCCACATACTGGCCCCTGTTCTCCCGGCGCACCCCGCTCTCCATAAGCGTCCGGTTCGCCTCTACCGTAGTCAGTCGCTCGTCCCACATCACAACAGACAGACCTGTCCTTCTCTGAAGCATTTCCTGAAACTCCAGAGATTTCTCCGCTCTGTCTCCAATGGTATTATTCATATTTTTTGGAAACCCCAGCACAATCAGCTCCACCCCATACTCCCGGATGAGCTCCTCAATCCGTGCCAGTGTCTGCCGAAGCTTATTCTCCGATTTCCTTCTGATAATCTCTTTTCCCTGGGCAGTCAAACACAAGGCGTCGCTGATAGCGACCCCCACTGTCTTTGAACCGTAATCCAGTCCCATAATCCGCATAGACAACGACTCCTGCCTAGACTCTTCGCCGGCCCCTGTCTGATGCCGTATGGGCCTTCTACGATAAAATCTAGTCTCCTACTGTATTCTTGATGTATACCTTCAGCAGCTCCTCCACCAGCTCGTCCCGCTCCACCTTCATAATCAGGCTTCTGGCATTATTATGGCTGGTAATGTAGGTGGGATCACCAGACATAATATAACCCACGATCTGGTTCACCGGGTTGTAGCCCTTTTCTGTCATAGCCTTATAAACCTGCTGCAGAATATCCCCCACCCGGTTCTCGGATTCTGACTGAACTCTGAAGTTCTGTGTGTTATCTAATCTACCCATCTTGCACGCTCCTGAAAATACTACGTTTTATTGTAAACCATATTGTCTAAAAATTCAATGATTTTTTTATTAATTGTAACTTTAGGGAATTATTCGTCATTTGCAAATTTAAAATCTACCTGCCCTAACCTCCTGTGGAAATTATTTTTACAAACATAGGGGTGGATTTCTTTCTTACAAATTTTAATGTATCCTTTTCTTGTGATGCCGGCTTCTTTACAGATAGGAGGATATTATCATGAAAAATAAACATTTATCCATCGAAGAACACTTTACTATCAAATCCATCCTTGACCAATCCGCTTCCTTCAAAGCCATTGCTCGCTCATTGAGACGCGACTGTTCTACCATCTCCAAAGAAGTACGCAGCCATCTCCTTTTCAAAAAGACTGGGTGCTTCCTTTGATGAACTTGAATAAGCTGACATTAACCAAATGATGAACCACATCAATTCCTACAAAAGAGCTAGCCTGGGAGACCGAGCCCCTATGAAATGTTCCACTTCCTTTACAGGCCGAAGATTTTAGACGCCCAGGGCACAGTACCCATTCCACCAAATAATATCATCCTATGCCCGGGACTTCTAAATAAGAATTTAACCAAAACAGCACCACACCTTTCAAACAGAACACAAAATTTAGGTTGGAATTTAATATTTCAAAAAAATGACTAAACTGCACCTATACTTTTTTGCGCTCTAAAATCAGATATGTTTTCGCTTTTCTACTCTATAATAACACAAATACACCAGAGATAAACTCTTTTGTTGAAATATTTATCTCTGGTAAAATTTAATTTTGCAACACGAATATTACATTTACAATTCACTAAAATAGTAAATAGATATGCAAAATAAATATTATGATTTTTGCAAGAATTTTTCTGAACACAATCTTTAGATTGATATAAAATTTCGATAGATTGATATAAAATTTCGATTTAATTTATGCCATAAAATAATTTTAATTTTATCTTAGGAATAACATGACGGGTATCTACTAAATGGAACTGATATCTACACTCAATTTCCACCTATTTTCCATAAAATTCTCTATACCATTCTGCAAATTTTCGTAACCCTTCCCGCAAACTGGTAGTTGGCCTAAATCCAAAATCCTTCTCCAATTCTGATACATCCGCAAAGGTAATTTCCGTATCTCCTGGCTGCATGTCCACCAACTCTATATGAGCTTTCAAATCATATCCTTTTGAGATGACTTGGGCTTTCTTCAGTTCCTCCTGCAGAATATCTACAAAATCCAGAAGGCTTTCTGGATGGCTATTTCCAATATTA
>CANPIM010000009.1 GCA_947574135.1 uncultured Lachnospiraceae bacterium | reverse complement strand
TCCCCCGGCTGTAAATCCTGCAAGCTCCACTGCTGGTACACAACATCCCTCCCCACAGAGTCTCTCTAGTCCGGACCCTATTTCCTATAGTATTCTATGTGGGAGAAGGGAGGAGGTGCATGTTTACTTTATAATGGTTCCCGCCTTTTCATAAAGAGCATCCCCACCTGGGGAGCATTGCTGTGGGAGATGGCCACCTGACCATATATATCTATTTATGCTGGGTTGGACCAGAGGAAAATGCTAGACCTGCACCGTAGAAGTAGCAAACAGCTCTACTCTCTCTTCCTCCTGCCCGCAAAGAAAATCCCAAAGCCCCCAAGGGCCAGCACACCGCAAGCCACAAGCACCCAGATATAGGCATAACTCCCGGAATCCTTTTTCACGCCTGTATTCTTTGCATCGCCCGCATCCGCCGGCATCTGCTCCCCATCCGTTCCCGGCGTCTCCGTCCCTTCTTCTGCGTCCGCCCTCAGATCCATAGGCTTTTCATCAATCACAACTGCATAATCCGACGCATGGGTAAAGGGAAGCTTGGCCGTACCGTCCTCTGCAATCAAACCGGCGGAGATAAATTCCATCTCACCGGCCGTTTGGTTATAGTAAAAAAGGTTGGCATACAATCCCTGATTCTCACTCCCAAGCCCGATGGACAGCACAGCCGTAAAGCCAAACGCTCCTTCATGGGCAAGGCTTAGCTGCATGCAATAGCTCTCCCCGGTAAGCCGATTCACAATGTCAATGGGTATCCCATTGGTATGGGTCTTTACCGAAAAGTCCACATCCTCCGCCTGGTCCGTAAGGATACTTTTTCCATCCACGCTCCACAGAATGCCGTCCCCCATATCAAAGGTAATGCCAATGTCCCTGCCCTTAAGCCGATCAAAAATATCTCCCGGAACGACCGAAGCGCCGTTCATATCGATGTGAATCGCGCTGCCCTCTTTTGCCTGATCCTCCTGGGCCCGAATCACATCCCAGCCTTCCTTTCTGTCCTCCCCCTTGATAAACGGCTGGCCTGCTTCCGGTCTGACTTCCTTCCCATGGGAATTATCTCCCTGGATCTCCTTGATATTTCCGGACTGCTTCTGACTGCTTCCGGATTGATTATTTCCGGACTGACTATTTCCGGATTGACTATTTCCGGATTGACTGCCTCCGGAGGGTCTGTTTCCCGACTGGCTGCTGTCAGGCGCCGGCAGCTTTGCAATGGTTTCCGTATACTGATGTCCGCAGCGGGAGCAGGTATAGGTCCTGACACCCTCGCTGCTCACAGTCGCCGCCGTGGTCACCCTGCCTATGTAGCTGTGTCCCAATGCTGCAGCAGCAACCCATGTTTCCATGATTTCATGACAAAGACTGCATTCCCTGTGGCCCACCCCGCTCTCCGTGCAGGTAGGCGCCTTTTCGCCCTCCCTGGTAAAGAGAATGGCTCCCGCCACATGATCACAGTCGGATCTTGTGATGGTAATTGTCACCGTTTCCTCTACATAGTTCCCCTTATCTGCTCCCATATAGACGGCTGTCGCATCCACCGGCACCCCAATGGCAAGCTCCTTATCCCGGTCGGATTCCTGCCAGGCCCAGCCCTCCGGCAAAGCCACTTCCCCTGCCTTCTCAAATCGCCTGGCCGCACTTATGGCATTGTCCGGCATGTTGGGCGCTTTCGGAGCCTTATTGACAATCAGCGTTATCTTTGCTTGGACGGAGCTGTAATTTCCCGTATCCCAGGGCGTAAATAGGATCTCAAACTCCCTTTTGCCGCTATCCGCCGCCACCGGTTTCACGGAAGGCTCCTTCCAGGTAAATGTTCCCGCTACAGCCTCCGCGCTTCCAACTCCGCTGCCTGCATGACCCGTCCCGTCGCCATATACCACGGTTCCCCCCGAAAAGTCGGAGTCACCCAAGGTCTCTCCGTAAGTAATCTCGGATGCCCCGGGAAGTGAGGCTATGTAAGGAATCGCTTTTGTAACCGTTATGGGAACAGTGCCTACCGCAGTCTCATAAATGTCCGTCTCATCCGGCGTAAATACAGCCGCATACCTTTTGCTGCCGGCCCCCGGAACCGTATCCTCCTTCTGCCAGGTCCATGTTCCTGCCAGGGTCTTTCCGTCCACGCCGGTAACGCTTCCTCCCGACAGCGCAATCTCTTTCAGTGTTACGGAGGGATTGTACCGCCTGTCTGCCGCTGTAGGGAGCGCTGTGATAAGGGGTACAGCCTTATTTACCGTAAATACAACACCCACTTCCTTCCCTACTCCGCTTTTATCCGTAGAAAAGGCAAGGGTTTCTGCATAGCTTCCCAGAACCAGCCCCGCCTTTGGCTGAATGGTAAAGACAGCCGTTTTGCCCGGCGCCAATGTAAGGTTGGAAGCTGCGCAAATCGTATAATTTCCTGCCTGTGGTAAAGTTACCGTTATAGGCATATTGCCCGTATTGGTGATCGTTACGGTTTTCGCTTCCGGCTCCGGCTTGCCATAGGTCACACTGCCAAAATCAAGCCGGATGGGATCTGCCGAAATTCCATAGGTGGCGGGAACAATTTCAACATCCTTTGGGAGATCACGAAAATAGTCCTCCTGCAGATTTTCCGTTCCCATGGGAGCCAACACCGTATAGGCATAATAACCGCCGCCGTACTGCTCCTTCCATTTTGTGGTTACGGGAAAATACCCCTGTGCGGAATATCCCTCCCCGATGACAATGCCGTGTTCCGGGTCGGGGGTATTGCTCGCTTTATTGCTGCATGCCATAAAAGCCTCGCAGTCCGCTCCGGCCCTTGCGGTTACCGGCGCATCCAGAAGGATTTTGCCTTCTGTGGCATTATCCGTATAGACCGCACGAAAATGCTCCGATACGGCTTCTACCTGCGTGTCGGCTCCTGTAAACGTGATATTTCCCTGACTGGAATAAAAGGCGGCCGGCTTGAGCCGTGAATTTGTCCCAACCGCCTTTGCATGTACCTCTCCCCCGGTGACCGTGATGCCCTTCATTCCCGAGATGGCCGGACCCTCGAATGTGGTTACGTTTACATAACCTCCTGCGATGGTTACCGCTCCTCCGTAAAGCGGATACAGGCTTTCACACTCAATATGGGTTTTATCTCCGCTGATTGAAAGGGTTCCCTCATCGGAGCCGGATGCGGCAATCCCATTTCCCTCTGCGCATTTTAAAGTAAGGGCGGAATCTCTTATGGTCACATCTCCCTGGGAAACAATGGAGCTTACCTTGGTTGTAACGGTTACGGTACTGTCCGTAATTTCAATGGGAGCAATATTGTCCAAATACAGCCCCGTTCCCAGTCCTCCGTCGCTGCTGTCAGAGGTAATGGTTACATCGGCGTTTTGAATGGTAAGGAAACCGCCGGAGGTGTATACCACATGGTTTGCCTGTGAATGGCCGGTGAGCGTTCCGCCCGTTATCTCCACGCCGCTGGAAGCAATCAGTGCGCATACATATCCTCTGGCATGGACTTCCGTTCCTGCGCCCGAAATGTGGATGCCGCCGCTCCCGTCGGCATAAATGGCTGTATTTCCTCCTGATTCCGCCGTAAATACTCCGCCGGTGATGTTGATATCCCCATTGGCATAGAGTGCCAGGGCCAGAGCCGACTGCGCCGTAACACTTCCGCCTGCAATATTCACTCCACGGCTGCTGAATATGACATTGTAATCTGATTTCAATTCCGCCACAGTATCCCCTGAGATACTGATATCTCCGCTGTCTGAATAAATCGCCGGATATTCGGTGGTTTGCGCCGTAACCTTTCCGCCGGTAATCTGCACTCCAACGCCGGCATACATGGCATTGAGCGAGGATTTCAATTCCACTACGGCGTCATCTGAGATGTTAATATCCCCATTGGGGGTATAGATTGCCGCAGCATCGGTAGTCTCTGCCGTAACACTTCCCCCAATAATACGCACTCCATCCTCTGCGCGGATCGCTTCATGAACCGATTGGAGGTGCAAGGTTCCGCCTGTAAGCTCCGCTTTGCCCCAAGCAAAAATGGCGGCGCTGTTTGACTCCACCCTTATGTTTCCGCCATTCATAGTAAGGGAACGTGTGCATTGAATGCCTATTTGCAATGACTCCCCACGATTTGCAATGATATTCAGTTCCGCATTTTCTTCTGCGTTTATCACAAGATGGGCAGTCACCAGCAAAGCCGTCCCGTCATCATACCCTGAAATGTCAATCTGATTTTTCCCCTTCAGGCATACGGTTACCGTTGCGGAATCCGGCACAGTCGGCTGTATTACGATATTCTTGGTCATTGTGACATTTTCCAAAGTCAGCACCGCCGTATCCGGGTCCCAGACGGCCGTTCCTCCCCCAAGAGACAGGGAAACGGTTTCGGACGCATCTTTGTACTCCTGTCCGTCAATCTGAACCATACTGTAAGTGATTCCTGCGGCTCTGCTCTTGGCCACGGTCTCATCCGCTGTGGGCTGACTGTCCAAATCCGCCAAAGTGTCCTGCTCCTTTGAAGCGCCTGCATCCTCTGTCTGCTCTTGTCTGGACTGATTTTGCGTTTCATCCGCTTCCTTATGCTCATAGAGACAATGAAGCTCCCTTGTGATACAGCCGCTTTCCTCGCTGCAGATATGCCGGCACAACACCGGATCTGTTTCTTCCGGATTTTCCACCCCTTCGTCCGCTCCGTTCCTGTCCTCCTGCGTGTAACACTCTGTTGTATGCTCATGTATGCACTTTTCTACGCTTCTATAACATTCATCCGTATGCTCATGAGATAGGCCGGTATCACTGTCTGTCTCGCCGGCTGCTTCATTCTGTGCCTCATTATATTGTTCCTTGCCGGCTGCTTCATCCTCCGCCTCATTATATTGTTCCTTGCCGGCTGCTTCATCCTCCGCCTCATTATATTCTTCCTTGCCGGCTGCTTCCTTGGCAGCTGTTTCCCTGTTAACTGCCTCCTTGTTGGCCGCTTCCCCATCAGCAGCTTCTGTCTTTGGCTGTTCCTCTTCAAAGCCGTTCTCTTCTGTGGGCTCCGAAGCAGTCTCTTCAAGCTCTGCTTCGCTGTTTTTCACCCGCTGATTTTCAGAGGGCTGCATGGCATAGGCGGGAAGCACGGCCGCATTTCCAAGCAAAGCCGCCGTAAGTACAAGCACAATTCCCCTTCTTGCCATCCTTTTCCATTCTTTCCCGATTATCATAAACAGACTCTCCATTTCTTTGTCATATTCCCTACAAAAGTCTCCGGCTCCGGGCCTCTGCGACTGCGGCGGCCTTGTTATTTACCCCCAGCTTCTTGTAGGTCTCCTGGTTGTAATATTTCACCCCTGCCCTGGACAGCCCAAGCTGCTCCGCTATGCTTTCCACTGACAGCCCTTCCGCCTGTAACCGGAGAATGGTCAGGGCCTTATCGCCAAGGAGGACATTTCCCTCCTGCTTTTCCTTTAGATAAGCCGGATAAAATTCCGCCATCCGGCCACACTCCTTTAAAACCTGTTCCTTCCACGCCGAATCCTTCCAGGTAAACGCTCCGGCCTTCAAAAGCTCCCACAGCGCCGCCCCTTCCTGGGTGAGAATCCGCACAAAATGATAATCCTCCGCCCTTGCTACCGCTTCCTGCAGCGTATCCTGCCAGCCTTCCTTCCCCATGCGGTACTGAAGGATTGCCGTCAGCAGCAGCACTTCGATTCCAACGTAGGTGCGCTGCATTTTTTCTGCGTAAAAGCCCATCTTTTCCAACAGCAGCAATGCTTTTTCTTTTCGTCCGACAGCCAGGTATACCCTTATCTTGGTCAAATAGCGCAGGCGTTCCATTGTATAAAACTCCGCATCCTCGTCCGGCGCCTCCCTCTCGGCCCAACGGTACGCTTCGCTGATTCTGCCTGTATACAAATCCATCCTCACCGACATTGCCCGGATATTGGGCAGGAGCTTTGGCGCTTCCCGTTCCGCTATTCTTCGGAAGCTCTCCAGCATTTCCCTGGCATCCTCTATGCGGTTATTCAAAACGGACAGCTTTGTGAGGATGCCCACAGCCACAAAGATCTGCTCTGTCTTTCCGCCGCTTTCCGCCTGCATTCTGCCTTTTCCCGCAAGGGCAGCCACCTGGTAATCATCCCCGCCTTTTTCAAAGAAGCTCTCTGCAAGGGCAAGATTCACAAGTCCCTTTCCATATCTGCCCAGCACAAGGGCAACTGCTTTTCCAATGGTGGAGGCCAGCTCCTTATCCCTTCTGCTCCATTCGCAGAAATCCTTTCCCCCGTTCATCATGGAGGGCAGATTGCTGGTCACGGAAAATTCCGGCAGTACGGTTTTCCGCTCTGTCAAAAGGACGCCTGCATGCTTCATCAGATCCACCATGCGTAAGATCCCTCTGTGGGGCAGGGCTATCTCCAGATACAAAAGCTTGGCTTCCGCCTCTCTCTTTGCCCCCCCTGTCCGTTCTTTTGCGTAAGCTGCCAGCTCCTGATACCAGCGCTCGCTTTCCTCTTCGCAAAGAAGCATAGATTGAAGCATACTCATGCCGGCCATCAACTCCACGCTGCTTTTGATCTTTTCTTCCGGAAGAGAAAGGTAATAATGCTTTAGTTCAAAATAATCTCCGGACGCCGGATTTCTTCGGGTATTCTCAATCAGTATCCGGGAGATTCCCTCCTTGTTCCGACACATTTCGTACATTTTGAGAGCTTCCCGCAAATTGCCCTCCATCTCGTAGCTATTTCCTGCGCTGTAGTACAGCTCCTTAATAGAATCCTGGGAAAGCTTTGTGGGAAGCCTTCGGCGCATGGAGTATTTCATGGGAACGCGAAGCTCGTAGACGGTTTTTCCGTCTTTTCGATTCTCAATCAGAAAATTTCCTGTCTCCCAGGCCTTCTGAATGAGCCTTCCCGCATCCTTTTTCTTTGTAATCTGCTGGGCCAGGGGCAGGTCGAACTGCTCCACGATGGATATTGCCTCCAAAAATTCCTGCAGCTCCATATTCCACTGGTCATACACGTGGGCCTCCAGGTAATCCCAGATATCCACCCTGGCTCTCTCAATGGCGCTAAGCTCTGCGCCGGCCTTGTCTCTTAGAGCTTCTTCCTCTGAGATCTCACGAAGTCTCATGGACGCAATGCGGAGGAAAAGCGGATGTCCATAGCTCAGATCCCGTATCCTTTTATTTGCCGCTTCCGAAAGAGACAGTCCCCAGCTTGCCAGATAAAGCTCCTGCTCTCTTTCTGTCAGGAACAGCCGCTCTTCCCTGATGATCACAAAAATGTGCCGGACGCAGAGGGGCTTTAGCCATTTGGGGACGGGCGCTCTGGAAATCAGGATCAGCCATACGTCCTTTCTGCTGCTCAGCTCTTCGATGATCTGCTCACAGACAGCTCTTTCCTCCTGCGTTTCCAAAAGATACAGATCATCAAGAACAACGATTTGCTGCGTATTAGTTCTTTTATGCGCGGGTTCCGCCTTTTTATGGGCATCCTCCGTTTTTTCCCATATGATTCCCTTCATTTGGGAAGCTCCCATATGGGCCGCAGATAGATAGTGGTATGTCTTTCGGGCAAAGAAATCCATTACAAGGGACGTTTTTCCGCTTCCGGTTGCGCCGTAGATATAGACGGTCTGCCCGGTATTCCTGGCTGCCTTCACCTGTTCCCATGCGGCCTGCGGACGTATGTAGTGTTCGTTGGTTGTGTGTTTAGTTCGTTTCTTTTCCGGCATGGAGGCTCCCTTCTTTGATTCGTTTCAGAGTATCTCTTTTTTGCAGTAACCCGGCATTTTCTATATTTTTTTATTATAAATTACACGATTGAACAATGTAAACTAGCCAAAAGGTTAGACTTTTTATGGAAGAGCTTTTTGGAAATTCCGCAAAAAAAGACGGATTGACAATCAAATTTTTACTGTCAATCCGCCCCGTTTTCGTTCACTTTTTACTTTACAGAATCCCTGTGGTAATCCGTCACGTCGCTCCCAAGCTGCTCATACAGTTCCTTCACCGTTATTTCCTTCCTCTGCACAGCTAAAAGCTCCGCCTCTTCGTTCTCATAGGCTTCCTTTTTCAGCCTCCCAGGCTCCATTTGATTAAGGTCCCGTAGTGCTTGGATTCTTCTGAGCCGGATAAATGCGCTGGCATTCCCTTTCATGGCATCATCAGTCGTCCTTTTCCATTACAATGCGAAGGAATTTTGACATCAGAGGAAGGTAGGTTGCAAGGAACACAAAGTATGCGATCCAGCCCACCGCCCTTTTATTCTTTTCCGGTATCCGGATGCCTGCCATAATTCCCATTGCAAAGAGACAAAGCTTAATGAGCGCCAAATCCTTCCAGCTGCTTTGCTTTAGATACTTGTCTGCGTAATTGAATAAGCATTTCATGGTGAAGTCCCTCCTATTCCAGTACCGTAATATTCCTATCACTGTCAGCTTGCTCCCACTAAGTTTATGATAACAGATACGAAGGACCTTCGCAATAAAAAGTAACTACATCCTTATGCTTCAAATCTATGGTAAGATCCACTCTGCCATACAGCAGATTCTGAACCAGCAGCAGCGACCGCATGGTATCCACAGAGGAGCCGCAGACGATCAGCTTTAAGCGGAAGGCATCCTTATACTGATCAAGCAGTGCCTTAAGTTCCGCCTGCCGGAACACAAATTCAAGCACTTCCTCTCTGATTTTTGTCAAGAATCTACGGATTACAACTTTTCCCTTACGCATGCACATCCTTGTGCTTCAGATACCAGATCCCCATGCTGATAAACAGCACAAGAAACACACACAATGCCGCCGCAAATCCAACCGGACTGGAAAGTGCATCCGTATTCTTATTGGCATTCATCCCCATCATCATCAGTGAATAAGGCCATATCATTCCATATCCGCCGCTTGTCATAAGAAAGCCTGCCACGCTTCCGAGAAGCGCGATTGCAATGGGAAGCGCAAAGCTTCGAATCACCATAGACAGTACAAGCTGCAGAGCCGCCGTCACCATGCCGCCCAGGCTTCCCCGAAGAAGCCAGAACAGGATCTCCAAAGGTGGAAGTCCCGGCAGGCCCACAAGCTTTCCGGATACGGCAAAAAGCACACCCACCCAGAGCTGCAAAACCACCGTACAGCGCAGGGCCAGGAAAAGCTTGGCCAGAAAAATTTCCCTCTCTGTCGTGGGCATGGTCATCAAACTGTTCCAATTGTAGTTAAGATGCTCCACCCTCCAGATATAGGAGCAGTAAATGGCAATCAGAGGGCCATAGAAAAAATTAGCATAAAACAGGGAATGCTGCGTCCACAGAGAATACCATTCCGATTTCAGCAAACCTATATTGTTTACATAATTTCCCGCACCAAGTACGGTGGGAAGCAGAGGGATTGCCAAAAACACAAGCCACAGGTGGGAGTGCCTAAGTTTCATCTGCTCCGTTTTGATACATGCTGTCAGCATAAAATCCTCCTATTTGAAGTTCCGTATACCCCCATGCAGTACGCAAGCATCGGAGATGGATTTCCGGCCGCTAAATGCATGCGTCCGTAAATCCATCTGGGTACTGCATGGGGATATACTGATTTCAGTTCCGTAATATTGATTCTTCTTTTCTCAGCCACACCCCGGCGTCCGGCGGATAAACAACTGCCTCCCCAGAATATACCCCAAGGGCAGCGCAACCACGAGGGTAATTACCGCCGACCAGTCCATAGGCACTTCATAATAGCTTACAATCCGTGTACTCTCATCCCAGTTCTGCCCGATGTACCCCAAAAGATTGTAGTAAGCCCACACCACCGGCCGCCAGAGGGGCGAGGACAAGAACCAGCTAAACAGCCCCAGAAAGGAACCGGCCAGCCCCACGGCCAGGGGCAGAATCTGATTGGCACTGAAAAGAGACAAAAGCATCTGAACCAGGAGAACCCCAAGGCTCACAAAACCACTCTGCAAAAGAAAGCACATGAGATGCCGCAGTGTCACTCCCCCTGCAAAGCCGTGGAGCCTTGCAAAGACAAGCATCATTACAAGCTCCGCTGCCACATAACCGCCCACATATACGGCCCCGGTCAGAAGCTTCATATCAAACAGACGTCCTTTTTGCTCCATGGTACACAGAAGCTTCAGCGTATTTCCCTTCAGCTCCACATCACAGAGGCGGCTGGCTATCATGGCAATCATAGTCGGCATCAGCAAGGTGTTGATAAGACCAAGGCACATCAAAAGCCACTTCCAGTTCTCTTCACCCGACTCCATGCGGGCGCTTCGGATCGCCCAGCTTATCCAGAGAAAGCTGAACAGGAGAAATGCCGCCGGCACCAAGGCAATCCTTCTGCGCCGCACCTTCATCCACTCGGTTTTCCATTCACGCAGCATCAGAGACTTCCCCTCCTTCCCGTAAGGCTTAAGAAGATTTCCTCCAGGCTCTTTTGCTTTTCCTCCGCCCGATACACGCCGGCTCCGCCCTCCCAGAGCTTCCCAATAAGTCGGGCTGTGGCATCATCCGCAAGCCGGGGAAGCTCAAGCGCTCCCTCCTCCCTATTGCAGGAAATGCCCTCTCTCTTTAAAATCTCCAGGGCAGCGGTCTGATTCATCACACACAGCCTTAAGCTTCCTCTGCTGTGCTCATGAAGCGCCTCCAGCTTATCCTGAAAAATCAGATGTCCGTGATTGATGATGCCTACATAATCGGCCATCTGATCCATTTCTCCCAAAAGGTGGCTTGACACCAGGACAGTCATACCCATACGCCCCGGAAGCTCCCGGATCAGCTCCCGGATCTCCTGAATGCCGGCCGGGTCAAGGCCATTGGTGGGCTCGTCAAGGATCAGAAGCTCCGGTCGGCCAAGAAGCGCTTCGGCCAGACCAAGGCGCTGCTTCATACCAAGGGAATACTCCCGCACCTTTTTGTTCTGCTGTTCCTCCATCCGTACCAGCTTTAAGACCTGTGTTATCTCCTGCTTTGGCACCTTCTTTAAGGTCTGTACGATCTCCAAGTTTTCCCGGCCGGTGAGATGACCATAGTAGGAGGGCGATTCAATCAGGGAGCCGGTCTCCTTTAAAATGGCAATGCGGTTTTTCCGATTCACAGGCTCACCTCCTATAGTGACCTGGCCGCCGCTTATTTGAATCAGTCCCAGCAGCATTTTAAGCGTGGTGCTCTTTCCGGCTCCGTTTGGACCCATGAAGCCGTAGACATGAGCCCTCGGCACCTTTAGATCCACATCCCTTACCACCTCTTTACCTCCGTATTGCTTCGTCAATCCCTTTGTCTCTACCATATAATCCATGCGTGTTCCTCCTATTCAAGTTCCGTAATATCCCTCCACGCAAAAAAGCATACGACCTCCGCCTTACATAGCGATGACGTATGCCTTACATTTACCTTAATTTCTTCTTATCATGCACATGTCCCTCCAGGACAGACAACAGCCTCTTTCCTTTTTAAAAAATATCTGCTATACTTTTGAAAAGAGAAAAAACCGGGGAGAACGGAGGAAACATAAGATGGATTTTGAACGCTTAAAGGCTGAAGGCTTAAAGGCCGGATTTACCCATGTGGCTTTGCTGGACTGCAGCACTATGGAGGTCAAGCAGGAGGTGCGGGATATGTGCTCCTCCGGGCAGTGTAAAATGTATGGCACCAACTGGGCCTGCCCCCCGGCCTGCGGCACCCTGGAGGAATGTCAGGAACGGATCGCCGCTTTTCGGCAGGGCCTTTTGGTACAGACTGTGGGTGAGCTGGAGGATGAGCTGGATGGAGAGGGAATGATGGAAGCGCAGGTGCGGCACAAGGAAAATTTTGCCCGATTTTTAGCCGTCCTACGCCAGGAATATCCGGATCTGCTGGCGCTGGGAGCAGGCAGCTGCACCGTGTGTGCCAAATGTAGCTATCCGGACGCTCCCTGCCGGTTTCCGGAAAAGTCTGTCTCTTCCGTGGAATCCTACGGTATCCTGGTGCTTCAGCTTTGCAAGGACAACCATTTAGAATACTACTATGGCCAAGACCACATTGCCTATACCAGCTGTTATCTGTTGGAGCGAAGGGGAGACGAGCATGACAGCGTTTGAGAACATACGTTCTTCTGTCATATATGGACAGCCCAAGGAAACGGAGCGATTGGTCAAGGAAGCCCTGGGGGAAGGATTTTCCGCATCGGAAATTCTGAATCAGGGTCTCATTGAAGCCATGCGCCTTGTGGGGCAGCAATATAAAAATAATGAGGTGTATATTCCGGGAATTCTGGCCGCCGCCAGAGCCATGCGGGACGGTGTCTCTGTCCTGGAGCCGGAGCTGGTGCGGCAAAATCACGGAAAACTCGGGCTGGTGATCCTGGGCACAGTGGAGGGGGATCTCCATGACATGGGAAAAAATCTGGTGGCCATGATGTTTCGGTGCACCGGCTTTGAGGTCCTTGATTTGGGTGTGGACGTGTCGGAAAAACAGTTTTTGACAGCTCTGCGGGAAAATCCCCAGGCCTCCATCGTCTGTATCTCCACTCTTCTGTCCACCTGTATGTCCCAGATGCGCCAAATCGTCCGTGGAGTGCGCCAGGCTGATAAGGAAAAACGTCTGAAAATTATGGTGGGAGGCGCGCCAGTCACCCAGGAATTTGCTGAAAGCATCGGCGCGGATGCCTATACAGAAAACGCCGTGGACGCGGCCGAGCTGGCCAGAAGCTTTTTTAAGTAGAAAGCGGTTTTTCAACCAAAATTATGGAAGGGAGGCAGCCCAATGAAGCTTAGCAAGCAACTGTTGTACGACAGACTTTGTGAGCATTACACTGTGACGGTTTATGGAACCATGGATGGACAGACTGAGCTGGACTGCCCTCTTCTCTATGAGCCTGGTATGGAGTTTCTTCGGGGACACGTATATTTGATGGAACGCTGGGAAACCAATCTCCCCGCAGACAGCACCTCCCTGTTTGTGGTGTGCGGTTCCGAGCTGGCAGAGGGAAGCCGGCCGGCCAATTCTTTTTTTGTTATACAGGATCCGGTGAGCAGCGCTGCTCTCTACAATGAAATTCTGCAGATCTACAATGTGTATGACGAGTGGAAAAACGAGATCGCCCGTCTGAGCCTGGAGGGAGGCGCTGCCAGGGATTTGCTGAAAGCTACCTATGAAGTATTACAGAATCCTCTGCTTTTGCTCACCGCCGATTTTCAGGTGATGGGGGAACAGGGCATGGACGTGCTTCCCCCGGAAAAGCAGCTATTTTCCATGGATGCCGGCTCCATTGAGCTTATCAATGCCTTAAAGCAGGATCCCCTGTACAACGAGATGCAGGAGCGGCAGGAGCCCTTTTTATTTCCAGATTACCTTACGGGGGTACGGTTCTGGAATGTAAACATCCGCCGCTATGACAAAACCACCCATCGGCTTCTCCTCATGGAGGGAAGGCATCCCTTAAAGGGAGCGGACGCCTATGTGCTCTCCATCTTTTCCCATATGCTTCCCTATGTCCTTTTCCGGGAGCAGGAGCAGCCCGTGCAGCAGGAACGTCCGCTCCAGGCTGTGTTTGAGCAGGTGCTTTCCGACAGAAGCGCAGACTATATGCGGGTAAGCCAGCAGCTCTCAGCCCTAGGCTGGCACAGCGGCCATCAATACCTGTGTCTGGTTCTGCAAATCACCTATCTGGATCAAAAAAATCTTACCATCCCGGCCATCTGCCGGTATGTGGAGTCTCTCCTTCCCGACAGCTGCGCCTTTCCCTTTAAGGAGGATATTGTGGTGTTCCTGAACCTGACCCGGCTCAATCTGGAGGAGGAGGAGGCCTCCCGAAAGCTTACCGTCTTTATTCGGGACAGCTTTTTAAAGGCAGGCTACAGCCGCGCCATGAAGAATCACTGGAACCTCCGCCGCCAGTATGAGCAGGCCGTTATCGCCCTTCACCTGGGCAATGAAAAAAAGCCCTATTTGTGGATTTATCATTTCAACAATCTGGTGCTCCCCTATATTCTGAGCCAGGCCACCCGGCAGCTCCCCAGCTATATGCTGTGTCATGAAAAGCTTCTGCAGCTCAAGGAGATTGATATGGCCCAAAACACCGAATACGTGAAAACCCTTGGGGTATATCTGGATAACCATCTGAATGCCGTCCAGTCTGCAAAAGCTCTCTTCATCCACCGAAGCACCCTCCTCTACCGGCTGGAAAAAATTCAGGCTATTCTGGAGACCCGGTTCGAGGATCCGGATGAGATATTGTATTTAATGTTGTCCTTTCGCATGCTGGAAAAGGGACCGGAAGTTCCACCTGATCTGTCCACAGTTCACACTGACTAATCACTGTGTTAATTGCAAAGTCATAATCCTTTGGGGGGTACTCATACTTTTTAAGCAGTCTCTTCACCATTTTTCGCATGGATGCCCTGGCTGTTTCTTTCTTCTGCCAGTCAATGGTACGATTTTTACGGAGCATCTCTGTCAGCTCCTTTGTCAGTGCAAGTAAATCCTCATGCTGATAGAAATCCTTGATATGCTCCGGCTTGGTCAGTGCATCATAGAATGCCAGCTCTTCCTGTGATAATCCTAGCTTCTGACCATTTTCATGCAGGCTTGCTATTTCCTCTGCTGTTTTCAGAAGCTCTTTGATGACTTGTTCGTTGGTGATAAGGCCGTTGTAATAGGCGTTCATCAGCTGTGTAATCTTCTGGGAAAATTTCTGAGACTGCACCACATTGGTCCTTTTATACCAGGACACCTGCTCTGCCATAAGCTTTTTCAGGATCTCCACAGCAATATTCTTTTCTTTCATTTTGGAGATCTCCTCCAGAACTGCGGGATCAAACAGGCTGAAATGCTCCCCGCCTGTCTTACTGCTGTCAAACAGGCTGATAACGCCTTCGCTCTGAATCGCTGCCTTTAAAAGCTCATGAATCTGATCATTGATTTCATGCAGGGACAGACTCTTTCCATCTTTACCCCCATAGGTAATCTTAATTACCGTAGAGCGTACAGCCTCCATATAGGCGGCTTCATGCCGTTCTTGTTCTGTGGTCATGCTGGAGCAAAGAGAATGGGACTGTTTCAGGAGCATCCCCTCCTTCAAGAACAGCTCTTTTCTATCCCGCGCCTTGGCCTCCAGCACAAAATTAGCGCCACCTGTGATAAGCTTGGCCATGGTAAGGGGCGAACCGCCCATAAATCCTGTAAAATCAAACCCATGCAGCAAGTCCCTGCAGACCTGCAATTTCTCCTGAAACTTTGGATAGGCCTTCTCAGCAATATTCATATCACCATATTGGGACTGATCGCGCTTGGTGTATTCCCTCATGGCAGATTTCAGTGCAGATGCAATCCCCACATAATCAACAATCAAGCCGCCTTCCTTATCCTGAAACACACGATTGACGCGCGCGATTGCCTGCATCAGCTTATATCCGTGCATGGGCTTATACACATACATGGTCGCAAGGGAGGGAATATCAAAACCGGTAAGCCACATATCAACCACAATGGCAATCTTCATGGGATCCTGGTTGTCCTTAAACCTTCTGGCCAGCTCCTCCTTATGAGATTTGGTGCCGATGATCTTTTTCCAATTCTCCGGATCCGAGTTACCACCAGTCATCACAACCCCCACCTTCTCTTCCCATGTGGGACGAATTTTTAAGATGTGGCGGTAGATCTTCATTGCAATGGGACGCGAATAAGCCACAATCATAGCCTTGCCTGTGAGAAGATTTGCTCTGTATTTCTCATAGTGCTCAACCATATCGTTACAGAGAGATTCAATGGTAGCATCTGCTCCCAGCACACTTTCCATCTGTCCCAGCATGTTCTTGCTTTTTTCAATGGTTGTCCTATCCGACTGTTGCTCCAAAATATCGTAGGTAGAATCCATAAGAGCAAGGGCACTCTCATCCAGCTTCAGATGAACAACCCGGCTCTCGTAATAAACAGGCCTGGTAGCGCCATCCTCCACAGCCTGGGTCATATCATAAACATCTATATAATCGCCAAATACCTCACGGGTATTCCGATCCCTGGCTGCAATGGGTGTTCCTGTAAATCCGATAAATGTGGCATTGGGCAGAGCGTCATGAATAATCCGGGCATTCCCAATGACAGTACGCGCTTCCTTCTCACCAGCCTCATTTTCAGAGATCATAATCTTCTCGTCAAATCCATACTGGCCACGATGGGCTTCGTCAGCCATCACCACAATATTTCTGCGTGCAGATAAGGGCTTCTCCCCACGTTCAAACTTAAACATGGTGGTAAAAATAATTCCATTAGCGTTTCTCCCATCAAGAAGGGCTTTCAAATGCTCCTTACTCTCAGCCTGTACCGGCGTCTGACGCAAAAAATCTGCACATTGGGAAAACTGGGCATAAAGCTGATCATCCAGATCAATCCGATCCGTCATAACAATCAGCGTCGGACTGTCCAATGCTTCCTGCAGCAGATGTGCATAAAACACCATGGAAAGTGACTTTCCTGAGCCCTGTGTATGCCAGAACACGCCGCCCTTGCCATCTGTCTTTGTTGCGATCTTGGCCCTTTCCATAGCCTTTCGAACCGCAAAATACTGATGGTATCCTGCCAGCACCTTGCATCCGCCGGTTCCTGTGCCAGAAAAAAGAATAAAGTTCTTCAGTATATCAAGCAGACGGGACTTCTGAAACATTCCCTCATAAAAGGTGTCAAACTGTGCATAAGAGGTCTCCTCGTAGTCTCCGTTCTTGGTTTTCCATTCCATAAAGCGATGAAGGCCGGAGGTAATGGTTCCTGCTTTATTCGTGGACAGATCACTTATAACGCAGATAGCGTTATAATAGAACATAGACGGAATATCCTGCATATAGTTGCGGATCTGGTTATAGGCATTTTCTGCGCCAACTTCGTCCTTGGCCGGACTTTTAAGCTCCATCAACACCAGTGGAAGCCCGTTAATGAATAGAATGATATCCGGGCGACGGTGATTTCCATTTTCTAAAAATGTGAACTGATTCACCACATAGAAGGAATTATTTTTCTCCTCCTCAAAATCAATGAGATGCACAATGGCGGACTGCTCCTGGCCATTCACAAAGAATTTCACTGTGATGCCGTTCTGCAGATAATCCATAAAGATCCTATTCTTCTGCAGCAAGCTTCCCGTGTCAAACGTCCACACTTTTTCCAGCGCCTCATCAATGGCTTCTGCAGGCAGACCAGGGTTTATCCGCACCAAACTAGCCTTCAAAACAAAATCCAACAGAGGGCTGGTGTAATCTCTGTCCATGTCCGGAGCGTAGAGATGGTCATAGCCCATATTTTCAAACAATTCTATAATGGCCTGTTCGTATGTATCCTCCGTAAATAAGCTGGGCATTTTCGCCTCCTGTGTTTTTTTCGGATGTTTTTTGCCAAAGCTTTCCCTTTGACAGACGAGTGATAGCAACGACTTAAAGGTCCAGGTTAGAAATAGCAAGCTCGCCGGACATAAGCCTTGGCAACAAGGAATCTCTGATGGATACCAGGGATTCACTCTGACTGCCATTGGCAAATATTTGATCAAAGATGGTTCTGCAGTAGCCATCAAAAACCTGAACTTTCTTAATCGGCGGAATTAACACCGGTTCTGACTCCAGAAATCCTGAAAAATCAAGATTCTTAATTCCCGTTGTCCCGTTCTCATAGGCGAAAAACACGTTTCTGTCATATAGGTACTGCCAATAGTAATAAACAAACATACTGTATCCGTCAATGGGCTTCATAGCCTTACAGAAGTTTGTGCATACCATTCCACTATCGTAACGATCTAGAAGGGATTGTGTGATAGCTGTGCATCTGCCTGTTGACTGTGTGGGGCTGCCTCCTGAAATTTCAACAACAATATCTCCATCAGCCAGCTTTTTGTTGGCATAATTCTTGGGAGGAATGAATCGGATTGGCATTTTACCTTTATTGCCAGCCTTAACTGCCGGGATATCAGCACCTCTGATACAATAAACTTTTTCCGTACTTTGACCAGAAGAAAACTCCTTGCCCCAATCTCCATTAAGGGTGGATTGAACGAGTTCAGAAAAGGTCCCCATTTTCCATTGAGATTTTTCTGGACTATTGATAAACCATTCCTGGAAAATGGTCTGAGCCTGCTGCTCTAAATTCTGATTCATCTGGGTATTGGTCTTAATTTTCTCATCCAAATTGGCAAGAAAAGAACCGATCTTTCTCTGTATAGCCTTATCTGCCGGAAATTTAATAACCACCTCATCCTGTAATCTTTTACGGTTAATCTCTGTTTGCCCTGTGGATCCTTCGGCAAGGCATTCTATTTGAGACTGAAACAGCTTTATGGCATAGCCATAATAAACCGCGTCAATTTCATCCGTGGGCCTCAGTAAAATCATATGTCCATCCATGGTTGTAGGGACAGCGACACTTGACATCTGTGCAACACGCCCTGCTGTTCCTGTTCCCGTGGAGTTAATTAGAACGTCGCCATCCTTCAGCAATTTATCTTCCGGCACCTTTTTCTGCCCAATATCATGCAACCTTGCCTCTGCATAAGATATCTCGAAGTTTCGATTACACTTCTGGTTCAAAACCCAAATGGTGTTTGCACCCTCTTTATCTGCATATTTCGGTGGAATCCCCTTGGTCATGTAAGAAGTAAGTTCCCCTAATGTTTTCTCCATCCATTCCGCCATTCCGTCCCCCTTCAAAGCCCAGATACTTTCTATGAGCCTGTTTTCCATTGCCCTGTTTGACCTTCGCACAATTTCAATGCACCGGAAAGCTTATATTTTATATCCTATGGCCCCTAGCTTCCTCCGAATTTCTTCCTCCAGCTGGTGGCTTTTGACAAACATCTCCGAAAGCTCCGAAGTCAGGCGCTCCATCTTTTCCTCAAACGGCTCGCCATTATCCTCCTGCTCTTCAATGCCGACATATCGTCCCGGTGTCAGTATATAATTCTGCCTCTCCATCCCTGCCGTATCTGCAACCGCGCAGAAGCCCTTCACATCCACCAAGGTTCCGTCAACAAAAGCCATATAAGTATCTGCTATCTTCTGGATATCCTCATCCGTCAGCTCCCGAAGCTTCCGGCTTACCATGGTTCCCATCTTGCGGGCATCCATGAATAAGGTCTTACCGGGCTGCTTCTTTTGATTATTTATAAACCAAAGCGACACCGGAATCTGTGTTGTATAAAACAACTGGGTGGGCATAGCAACAATACACTCTACCAAATCTGCCTGAATAATATTTTTACGAATCTCTCCTTCTCCCCCAGACTGAGAGGAAAGTGAACCATTGGCCAGTACCATCCCTATCTGACCGCCTGTTGGATTCAGATGATAAATCATATGCTGCAGCCATGCAAAGTTGGCGTTTCCTGCAGGTGGTATTCCATATTGCCAGCGCACATCCCCTTTTAATTTATCGGCACCCCAATCAGAAAGATTGAATGGGGGATTGGCCATAATATAATCTGCCCGAAGTGTGGGATGCCTGTCCTCTAAGAATGTATCTGCAGCATAGGCTCCCAGGTCAGGCTCGATTCCACGTATGGCAAGGTTCATCTGTGCCATCTTCCAGGTGGTGGGATTGGCGTCCTGTCCATAGATAGAAATATTGCTGATGTTGCCACTATGTTTTTCAACGAAGCGTGCGGATTGCACGAACATCCCTCCGGATCCGCAGCAGGGATCATAAACTCGACCCCTGAATGGCTTCAATACTTCAACTAGAGTACGAACCACGCAGGAAGGTGTAAAGAATTCTCCTCCCCGCTTTCCCTCCTGCTCTGCAAACATAGACAAACAATACTCGTAGGTACGTCCAAGAATATCCTTTTCGCTTCCATGATCCATCATCTGTATATTTGTGAACAGGTCTACCACGTCACCCAATCGGCGCTTGTCCAGCTCTGGCCGAGCAAAGTTCTTAGGAAGGATGTCTTTCAGGCGCCTGTTTTCCTTTTCAATAGAGCGCATAGCATCATCAATTACAGCGCCGATCTCTGGTGTATGTGCCTTGGCAGCAATCTCCTTCCATCTTGCACCTGGCGGAACAAAAAAGATTCCCTCTGAGGTATATTCGTCCATATCCTCCTCAAAGCCGGCGCCCTCCTCAACCAATGCATGATATTTTTCTTCAAACCGATCCGAAATATATTTGAGAAAAATAAGACCCAACACTACATTTTTATATTCCGACGCGTCCATGTTGCCCCGTAAAACACAAGCTGCATCCCATATTTGTTTTTCAAAACCAATATTGGCGGTATTCTTATCAGCCATTTTGCCTGCCCCCTCTGCCGCTTCATTCGGTATTGCTCCCCCAGTGAACAAGGGGCCGCCCACCTATAAAAACAAATCTTTCCTATGCTCCAATAAAGTACAAAATATCTCCGTCCTGCTTACACACTACCTCCAGCTTTTCATCCAACGGAATTAGGGAAGCATTGCGGTAAAGCTGACGGCCTGTAATCTGGAGACTGGACATGGAGTAAAGATAATTTAGGGCCTGCCCCATATTAAGCTTCTCAGGGCTATAAAATCCCAGCTCCGGAAGTCCGAAATCCTTTAGTCCGGTGGTTCGGATAACGGGTGTTTCCCCCTCATAGCTGGCATAGACCCACACCCACAGAGGCGCCGGGAAATACGCCTGGTCATTCTCCGGTTTTTTCTCCTTCATCATCTCCTGCTGCTGAAGATAATGGCGTTTGCTTACCAAAAGTCCACCCCGGTTGACGATATGGACGCCAACTGCGCCTTCCTGCTCCAGCAAAGCGGCACAGAGCATGGAAAATGTCCAGCATACCTTCCGCTTTGCCTCCAGAGAGGCTCCGCCTCCCTTTTGCGCCAGCATAAAAAAGGACTTGTGATCCGTAAAAGCCTGCTTCTCCTCGTCGGACAGGAGGAAGCTGTATTGTGCGGCTGCAGGAATATCTGCCGTATCGGCGGGAATCGGCATGGGCAGATAAGAGCACCAGAACTCCAGGCCGTCAATGGTAACGATAAATGCCGGAACCCTGGGGTGATCGTGATCTACATCACCGGCTGTCCCGCTGCCAAAAACGGAATTTAACCGGGCCACTGTGGGCTCTATGTCCTCCAAAACCCTGTCCATAAGCAATAGACACATGGTATCTGCCACAGGGGGCTGGGGCCATTGGGGGGCTGGGGCGTCGGATGGATGAGATGCAGATTTTTTCTTAAAGCGGTCAAAGAATGACATTGGTTTTTCTCCTTATATGATAAATTTTGCGGCTCATGCTGAGAGATAAGGAAATCCCCTGCTCTCGCAGAGGACTTTTCCTTTTGTTCCTATTTGGTTACCAGCAGGGATTTCCCTGTCATTTCCTTTGGCTGCTCCATACCCATAAGCTCCAGCAGAGTGGGAATGATATCTGCCAGACAGCCGCCCTCCCGAAGGGTGTAGGTCGGGTCTGCATTTACCAGCAGGAATGGCACCGGATTGGTGGTGTGTGCCGTGAAGGGCGCGCCTGTGTCATAGTCAATGAGCTGCTCCGCATTGCCGTGGTCCGCACAGATAAACAGCTGTCCGTCCGCCTTTACTATGGCATCCACCGCCCGGCCCACGCAGGCATCCACCGCCTCCACGGCCTGAATGGCTGCCGCCTCGATCCCCGTATGGCCTACCATATCCGGGTTGGCAAAGTTAATAATAATCACATCGTATTTGCCAGACCCAATGGCCTCCACCAGCTTATCACAAACTCCGTAGGCGCTCATTTCCGGCTGCAAATCATAGGTCGCCACAGCCGGGGATTTCACCAGGATTCGGTCCTCCCCCTCATTGGGCTCCTCCACACCGCCGTTGAAGAAAAAGGTCACATGGGCGTATTTCTCCGTCTCTGCAATACGGGCCTGCTTCTTTCCATGAGCCGCCAGATACTCCCCGAAGGTATTGTGAAGCTCCACCTTGTGGAAGGCTACCAGCTTATTGGGAATGGTGGGATCATACTCTGTAAAGCAAACATAGGTCAAATCCAGCCGCTTCTCCCGGGCAAAGCCGGTAAAGGCGTCGTCACAGAAGGCGCGGGAAATTTCCCGGGCGCGATCCGGACGGAAGTTGTAGAAAATCACCGAATCCTTGTCCTGTATCATGGCCAGAGGCTTTCCGTCCCGCATGACCACAGCCGGAACTACAAATTCGTCGGTAACTCCCTCTGCATAGGATTTTGCAATGGCGCTCACCCCGTCTGTGGCCTCCACGCCCTCTCCACGGGTCAGAGCCGCATAGGCCTTTTCTACCCGCTCCCAGCGGTTATCCCGGTCCATGGCATAGTAGCGACCCATCACTGTGGCCACCTGGCCTACCCCAAGCTCAGCCATTTTATCTGTCAGTTCCTGTACATAGTCCTTTCCGGATTCCGGAGGCGTGTCCCGCCCGTCCAGAAAGCAGTGTACATACACCTTTTTCAGGCCATGGCGCTTGGCCAGCTCCAAAAGACCATAGATATGGGTATTATGGCTGTGAACGCCTCCGTCGGATACCAATCCGAACATATGAAGGGCAGAATCGTTTTTCTTGGCATTTTCCACTGCAGCCACCAGCGCCTCATTTTCAAAAAATACCCCATCCTCAATTTCCTTGGTAATCCGGGTCAGCTCCTGATATACAATGCGTCCCGCGCCCATATTCAGGTGTCCCACCTCGGAGTTTCCCATCTGTCCGTCCGGCAAACCCACAGCCAGGCCGCTGGCATTTCCCTCCACAAAGGGATACTCCCTCATAAGCCTGTCCATCACCGGTGTTTTGGCCTCTGCCACTGCGTTGCCCTTGGTCTCTTTATTTAATCCATAGCCGTCTAATATCATTAATACTGTCGGTCTCTTACTCATTTCCCTTTTCCACCTCTGCGATTGCTGCTTTTCTCATGGGAATCCGGCAATTTCGGTTGCTGCCAAACTCCACAATCACATCCTCCTCCGTGATGTCAATAATCTCTCCATAAAATCCGCTGGTAGTCACCACAATATCCCCTACCTCCAGGGAGGAAAGCATGGCCGCCATCCTCTTCTTTTCCTTATTCTGCGGACGAATGGCTGCAAAATACATAAAGCCGCCGATAATTACCACATACATGATCAGGACTTCCCATCCCATCGCACCGCCGCTAGCCAACAAATTCATTCTTCAATTCCTCCTACATTTTCATGCGCCCCAGGGCGCTCTGCCAAAAAGCACTACTGCCATTGTACACAATCCTTATTCCAAGAGCAAGCAATTTTCTCCATTTTATAAAAGTTTTAGGAATCCGGTTTTTCATATCCCGCAAGCTTGGCCTTTTTGTAGCTCTGATATTCTCCTGCCTCTATGGCCTCCCGGATCTCCTTCATCATGGTATTATAATAATACAAGTTGTGCAGCACGCACAGCCGCATGCCCAGCATTTCCTTTGCCTTCAGAAGATGCCGGATATAGGCTCTGCTGTAATGGCGGCAGGCCGGACACTGACAGCCCTCCTCAATGGGCCGGTCATCCAGCTCATATTTGGCGTTAAACAGATTCCGCTTCCCCTGATTGGTATACACATGTCCGTGGCGGCCGTTGCGACTGGGATAGACACAGTCGAAGAAATCCACGCCCCGCTCCACAGCCTCCAGAATATTGGCCGGCGTACCCACTCCCATTAGATAGACCGGCTTTTCCAGGGGCAGCTCCGGCACCACGGTCTCAATAATCCGGTACATCTCCTCATGGCTCTCCCCCACAGCCAGCCCGCCGATGGCATAGCCGTCCAGATCAAGCTCCCGTATCTTTTTTGCGTGCTCCCGGCGAATATCCGCATAGATGGCTCCCTGGTTGATGCCAAACAAAAGCTGCCTTTGATTGATGGTGTCCGGCAGTCGGTTCAGCCTTTCCAGCTCCCTCTTGCAGCGCACCAGCCAGCGGGTGGTTCTGGCCACAGATGCCTCCACATAGGACCGCTCCGCCACGCTGGAGGGACATTCGTCAAAGGCCATGGCAATGGTGGAGGCCAGATTGGACTGGATCCGCATGCTCTCCTCCGGGCCCATGAAAATCTTCCGCCCGTCAATATGGGACTGAAAATAAACGCCCTCCTCCTTTATTTTGCGCAAAGATGCCAGAGAAAACACCTGGAATCCGCCGGAATCTGTGAGAATGGGCCTGTCCCACACCATAAATTTATGAAGGCCACCCAGCTTTTTCACAATCTCATCTCCCGGGCGCACGTGGAGATGATAGGTGTTGGACAGCTCCACCTGGGTCCCTATTTCCTTCAGATCCATGGTAGAAACCGCCCCCTTAATGGCCGCTACCGTCCCCACATTCATAAATACCGGGGTCTCAATCACCCCATGGACCGTCTGAAGCCGTCCACGCTTGGCGTTTCCATCCCGTGTGATTAATTGATACATGTTTTCTACTCCTCTGATTTGCTCCTGTTTTTGGAGAATTCTGCTCCCTTCCAGGCTCTTCCTCTTTCCCCTTATTTTTCTGGGATCCCGGAACCCCAAATTTTCCCCAGGTATTCCATCCGCGCCGTCATGCCGGAAAAAAGCGCATCCACAAGCACCAGGGCCGCCATGGCCTCCACCACCACTACAGCCCGGGGTACGATAATGGGGTCATGACGACCCTTTACCTGCACCTTGACAGCTTCTCCCTCCCGGGTTACGGTCTGCTGTTCTCTGGATATGGAGGGTGTGGGCTTTACGGCTGCCCGAAATACAAGGGGGCTCCCGTCGCTGATTCCCCCCAGGGTGCCTCCCCCATGATTGGAGGCCTTTTGCACTCGTCCCTTCTCATCCATATAAAAGGCATCATTATTCTCAGCCCCGGTGCTGCGGGCCGCCAAAAAGCCATCTCCTATTTCAAAGCCTTTTACCGCTCCAATAGACAGAAGGGCCTTGGCCAAATTGGCCTCCAGCTTTTCAAAACAGGGATCCCCCAGACCCGCCGGCACCCGGCTGATAACACATTCAATCACTCCTCCGGCAGAATTCTGCTCCTGCATACACTGCTGTAAATATTCCTGGGCATGAAAAGCTGCCTGGGCATCCGGCATATACAGGGGATTCCTGTTAGCCTCCTCCCAGGAAAACCGTTCATAATCGATACATACCGGGCCGATGGAGCGGGTATAGGTCTGAAAGGCAATTCCCAGCTCTCCCAGAATCTTTGCAGCCACGGCTCCTGCAGCCACCCGGCCAATGGTTTCCCGGCCAGAGGAGCGTCCCCCTCCCCGGTAGTCCCGAAAGCCGTACTTTTTGTCAAAGGTATAGTCCGCATGCCCGGGCCGATAATAGGATGCAATCTCCCGGTAATCCCCTGATCGCTGGGAGGTATTGGCCACCAGCAGGGATATGGGGGTTCCTGTAGTCCTGCCCTCAAACACCCCGGACAGAATCTCCACCTGGTCCGCCTCCTTTCGGGGTGTGCTGTACCGGGATTGCCCCGGCCTTCTCCTGTCCAGATAGCTCTGAATATCCGCCTCACACAGGGACAGCCCTGCGGGACAGCCATCTATCACAACGCCGATTCCCTTTCCGTGGGACTCTCCCCAGGTGGAGACGCAAAATTGTCGTCCAAAAATAGAACCTGCCATTTCTTCCTCCTACTCCCATAGATTTATGGTTCCTATCTCTTACAGCCAGTTTCCCTCTGCAAGCCGAAAGGCAAAGCCCGCCAGCTCCGCAAGCCCCACCGGCCGCCCAAGCTCATAGTATTCCTCCAGTCGCTCATCCGGGTCCAGAATGTAAATGTCCGGCTGATTATATTCCACCTCCGGCGCCAGGTTCCGGATTCCCTGCTTTACAGCCTCCGGACCTGCCAGGGCAAGGGGGAGATGGGCTCGTTTGGGCTGGCTCTGTCCCCGCCGGTAGGTCATGGTCAAAAGTCGCTCTGAGCGGGATACTGCCACGTATTCCTTTTCCTCGGCCAGACACAGGCTCTCCATGGTCCGCACCGTTGTATTGGTTCCCGCCCCCCTGCAGATAAAAAATTCCCGCACATATTTTTGATCCACATACACCGTGGCATCATCCGGCATACACAGCAGAATGGCCTGCTTCCGGAAGAACCCCTTTACATAGGGCCGAAGCTCCCGGCGCAGCTCCTCCTGGGCCGGACCGCTCTCCTCCATATGATAGTAGCTTGGGATCATGGGAATCTTGGGAAATTTTTCCAGGGAAATAAAAACCGGCTGCTTTCCCGGCCGAAGAGCCGCCATCCGGTGATCTAAGAGAAAGATAACGCTGTCAAACTTCAATGCCGCTCCTCCTTTTCCCTGGCCTCACACTCCAGGCGTTTCTGCTTATCTGCGCTGATGCATGTCAGCCTCTCATCTGCCTTTTCAACATAGGAATTGATCCCTGCTGCCATGTCAAAGTCCTCCTTACTCTCCATTTAAAAAACGGACCCCTGTTAACAGCTCCGTCTCCGGATAACCATATCTGGCAAGCTTTATCCTTTTTTATTATACCGGCATTCCTCCTTATAAACAATACCTTTCTTGCGTCTGTCTTTTCTTTGATTCGTTCCTTGGGATTCTTTGGCTGAACGCCTGAAAATTTAGAAATTCCGTTTTAAGGCGGCCATAGAGAGCAAAGCCTCTCCATGCCGCCTTTTTGTGCCTTTTGCAGGCAGGGATATGCTCCTATGCCTGAAAGGTCCCCTCCACATCGCTCCAATGCTCATCCGCATAGGCCAGAAGCCTCTGGGCCTGCTCCATGGACATCTCCGGGAACATGAGAAACAGGCTGTGGGAGCCGTATTTTTGCACCAGCCGGTCCACATTGCGCAGCCAGTCCTCAAATTCCCCTGAGTATACCTTCACCCACAGAGCCTTGCCAGCGGCCCGTGCCTTGTCATAGATCACATCCCAGTCCTCCAGGGTTCCGTCCGGCCCTGCATCGCCGCTGGTCCACTGGAGGGCGTCAATCTCCTCTATCTCCATCAAAGCATCCAGATGGCGAATAGCCTGAGGTCCGTCCAGATGATACAGCACACAGTCCGCCTTTTTCGCCTGCCTGCGCAGGGATTCCTGGATAAACTCCCGAAAGGCATCCGCGGAAATCATGGCCGACAGATCACACTGAAGCTTTACCGTCCTTCCCGGTCCCCATATCTGGAATACCGTATAGGCATTTCCTCCCTCTGCATCCCGGATAATCTCGTAGAACCGATCATAGTATTCATAATACACCTCATCCACCTGGCGGATTCTCTCGGCGATCTCCTCCGGGTCCTCCAAGAGATCGCAGAGCAGCTCCTGGGATTCCCTGAGAGAGGCTAAAACATCCATATTTTCCATTAAATCCGGCATATCCACATAAAAATCATCTCCCGCCAGCTCCCGACAACGCTTTACCAGCTCTATATGCTTTTGAAACCAGGGATTCTCCGGGTCAAACGTAAGCTTAGGCGCACTCTCCCAGTCCTCAAAGCAGGGGGTAAACCACACCGTATCCTCCTTAAACTGAATGTCTGCCCCAAGATAGGACGCCAGAGAACCGGGTCCGAAATCCACATCCAGATTGGGGAAGCTCTCCCCCAAAAACTCATGGGTCTCGCAGAAATGGCGATAGCGGGCCACGATCTTTTCCGGATTCAAATACTTGTCATCCATGTCCTTCCACTTTAATTCCTCCGGAAGGCCGTAGTATAAGCCCTGGCAAATCACATCCTTACAGCCGCCCTCCACAGGCTTCCCCTGGGACAAATGCTCAATCTCCGGCTTTCTGGCGATCACGCACATGAGGGGGCGGCCCGTATTCTGGCGCTTCCAATAATTTTTCCATTTTTCCTGGGTTTGTTCCCAATTCTTTTTATATTTCATAATCTTCTCCTATTTTGAGTCGCTGCGCGACGGCACTGAAGGGTAAAGTCACTTTGGCGCACTTACTTTACTGGGTGGCTGAAAATTTCCTCGTGCGCCTTTGCGACTTTACTGGGTGGTTTACAGGGAAATTTTTTGGGCCTTTCCTTTGTAGACAAATTCTTTTCTTTGGGTTCCTACAATTAGGGCGCAGGCGCGGCCTTTCATTCCCTGGGGGAAGCTTTTTTCGCTGCTGCCTATGGTAAGGGTCTGCTCTCTGTCCTCCCAATCCAGAGTAATCCACTGGTATGCCCCGGTCTCATATTCATATCCGTCGCCGGCGTCCTCGTAGAGGCGGAAATGGCCGTCTGCCCCGGGGTATACGTGAATCTCCAGGGGGGCGTCTGTCTCCTCACCGGCATATTGGAGGCCGCTCTCCAGGGGAAGGATGCTTCCCTCCCGGATAAAGAGGGGAATTCTGTCCAGCTCTGCCGGGGCTTTCGTCCACCGGCCGCCCTCCAGACGGTCTCCTGTCCAGAAGTCGTACCAGCCACAGCCCTGGGGAAGATAGCATTTCCACACAGGCTCCCTCTCTATTTTCCGGCTGTTCCTCTCATAATACAGGGGCTGTGTCACCGGGCAGACCAAAATGCTGTCTCCAAACAGGAACTCCCCGTCCAGAGAAGCCGCCTCCTTATCTGTGCCAAAGTCAAAGAGGAGGCTGCGCAGCATGGTATAGTGCTCCCAGGTCACACGGCCGGCCAGGGTATAGATATAGGGCATCAGCCGGTAGCGAAGCTCTATGGCCTTTCGGATGGCCTCATAGAAGGGCTCTCCCGGCTCTCCGAAGTTCCAGATTTCCCGGGGGGTATCCGTGCCGTGGGAGCGGAACATGGGGAGAAATACGCCATACTGGAGCCATCTCACGTACAGCTCCCGATAGCCCAGATCCTTGACGCCCTCCTCATAATCTCCGTTCCAGAACCAGAGAGGCGTGGGGTCCGTATTGCGGCCGCAGCCCCGGTTCTGCCACTTTTCCCTTACCGTGAAGAACGCCCCCACATCCTGGGTCCAGTAGGGCATGCCGCTCATACAAAAATTTAAGCCCTCCGTGATCTGCTTTCGCATGGTGCTCCAGCTGGCGCTGGTGTCTCCGGACCAGAGCACTGTGCCATACCGCTGGGATCCAGCATAGCCGGAACGGGTCAGATTCAGCACCCGTTTTTCCTGGCAGGCCTTCCGTTGATTCTCGTAGATTCCCCTTGCATGGGCCACTGCAAAAAGGTTGGCCTGGGCCGGATCCAGATATTTCTTGTGCTCCCCGCCTACCAGGGCATACCGCTCCCAGGGCTCCTTTAATTTTGCCCCTGACCAGTCCGGGCCGGAAAAGGGCTCCGTGGAATCGCACCACCAGGAATCAAAGCCTCCCAAAAACAGCTCTTTTTCCAGCTGTTTCCAGTATATCCTTCGCGCCTCCGGGGAGAAGGCGTTGTAGGTGGAAAAATCATAGAGCAGCAGTCCCTTTTCCAGGAATTCCTCATGATTCTCGGTGCCTGCGTTCATATTGGGCCACACGGACACCATGGAATGTACATGCATGCCATGGAGCTCCTCATGCATGGCCCCAATATCCGGATAACGGCTTTTATCCAAAAGCTTATTCCCCCACTGATCCTCCTCCCAGGTATGCCAGTCCTGTACCACGCAGTCCAAAGGCACCCCAAGGTTCCGATACCTCCTGGCAATCTCCAAAAGCTCCTCCTGGTTCCCATAGGCCTCCTTGGACTGCACATATCCAAAGGCCCACTTGGGCAGCATGGCCGCCCGTCCGGTGAGCTCCCGAAAGCCTCCGATAACTGCATCCAGGCTGTCCCCGCCTATAAAGTAATAGTCCAGCTGTTCCACTGTATCCAAAAAGAGATAGGTTCCCCGGCTGTCATCGTTGTAGGTCATCAGAGAGCCGCAGTCCAGCAAAACCCCATAGCCCCGGCTGGAGAGAAAAAAGGGAACGGGAATCCGCATATTGTGCTGATACAGGTATTGATTCTGTCCCCGGTAATCATAGATCCCTTCCTCTCCCTGTCCCAGCCCGTGGATCTGCTCCTCCGGCTGAAAATCCAGGTACAGCTTAGCCCGATAGGCCATTCGATCTCTTTTTATTGTTAAGTTTTTAACGAAGTTTCGCTCCCCATCCACGGTTTTTACCCGCTCAATCACCGGGGCCTCCCCCTCCAGGTAATAGCAATCCACCGGCGTCTCCGCCAGCTCCTTCCCTGCCTCCTGAAGCCAGACCTCTCCGGTTCCTCTCTTCCTCCAGGTAAATCTCTCGGTTTCCCTGGAAATCTGGAGTTGGACTGCCTCCCCCTCCACCCAGAGATTCTCTTCGTCCTCTCTTACGCTAAGCTCACAGCGCTTAAGAGGCCTGATATCCAGAGGGGAATCCGCGAACAGAGCCTTCCGCTCTGTATATACACAGCGGAAAATGTTCTCCCCAAGGCTTTCGATTCGGTAAAGTCCCCCTCCGGTGCTAAGCTCTACTCCGTTGTTTTCCATCCGCCAGCTCTCTATCATAGATAAATCCTTTCTCCAAAACCGGGCGCTTCTGCCACAAGTCTTTTCACTATAAAATTTTCCACTCTTTCATAAAAACGTATGCTCAGCCCTTGACTGCTCCCGCCGTCTGGCCGCCCACAATATATTTCTGGCAGGCGATATAGATAATGATCACCGGCAGACAGGTCAAAAGAATGTCCGCGCAGATCAGGTTCCAGGATCGGGAATACTGTCCGAAGAAGTTGTATACCGCCAGAGGCATGGGCCATTTGGTGGTGGAATTCAGGAAATACAAGGGCATAATAAATTCATTCCAGGTGTTCAAAAAGCACAGCACAGAGGCGCTGATCACCGCCGGCTTCAGCAGGGGCAAAATAATACTGAAATACAGTCGCAGGGGCCCGCAGCCGTCCATGACAGCCGCCTCGTCCATCTCCCGGGGCACCTTGGCCACAAACCCGTAAATGAGGAAAATCATAAAGGGCAGCTGCAGGGCCGTATACAAAAGTATGATTCCCAGCCGGTTATTGTTGAGATGGGTCACCTGCATAACCTTCATCAAGGCCACATAGTTAATGGGGATCACAATTCCCAGCACCAAATACATATAGATGGCCCGGAAAAATTTGCTGTCATTTCTTCTGGACATCAGATAGGCGGCCATGGAGGCAAACAATACGGTGAGCGCCGTGGCCCCCAGAGAATACAGCATGCTGTTAAAAAAGCTCATCAAAAGCTTTCCCTTTTCAATGACCACGCTGAAATTGGCCAGGGTCCAGTTGACCGGCAGGGCCAGAGTCAGGGTCATGGCCTCCTCATCCGGCTTAAAGGCATTGATGACAATCAGGGCCAGGGGAATCAGCATAATCAGAGACACCAGCCAGGCCAGCACATTCTTTAAAATAATCTGTATCCGTTTCTTTCCAGCCATTATTCTTCCACCTCTTCCCCTGTTAAAATCTTAATCATAAAGAATCCGATAATCACCATAAAGATAAACATCACAGAGCTGATGGAGGTGCCGATGGCATACATGCCCTGGGAGAACTGTTTAAATACAGCCGTGTACATAACCTCTGTGGTATGTCCCGGTCCGCCGTTGGTCAGCACGTAGATAATGTCAAACACCTTCAACCCATACAGCACATTCAGAACAATGGTCACTGCCAGGGTAGGCCGCAATAGGGGCAGGGTAATATGTAAAAACTTATTCCAGCCCGTGGCTCCGTCAATGCTGGCTGCCTCATAGTAGGTGGTGGAGATGGACAGGATTCCCACAATCAAAATGGTCATAATATAGCCGGTTCCCCGCCATACATCCACTCCCATAACCGACCAGAAGGCGATTTTCGGGTTGGTCAGCCATTTCTGCGTGAGGGATTCCAGGCCGATAGCCTCCAGAGCCCCGTTCAGCAAACCGTTTTTGGGATTTAAGATGGAGGTAAACACCAGGCCCACAATGAGAATGGACAGCACAGAGGGCATATACATCACGCCCCGGTGGAAATTCTTGCACTTAATATTTTTGCTCAAGGCCAGGGCCAGCACCAGGGCCAGCACCGTCTTGAGGGCCGTGGTCACCACCGTAAACAACAGGGTATTGCCAATAAACTTCAGATAATTCTCGTCCGCGCTGAAAATGGTCTTGAAGTTCTTAAGGCCCACAAAATGTAGCTCTGTGGAGTAGGATGACCAGTCCGTAAAGGAATACCCGATACCGATGATCCCGGGCAACACGTACAGCACCGTATAGATAACCAGCGCTCCCAGCGCAAAATACCAGGGATATACTTTTGACTTTTTCACGAAAAAACCTCCCTCTTTTCTATTCTTTCTATATAATATAGCAATTCTCCGGAGAATCCCATGCATAAAACCGGTGCTTTTATGTTTTTTTTTAACCTCTTTTCTGGCATATTTTCTGTTTCTATGCTACACTGGATCCATAAGGGCCGGGAGGAGGGTATCTATGAGGCAGAAACGCAGCATCCAAAAAATCTTGTTATCCACCTACTTAAGCCTGATGCTGGTGGTTCTTGTGTCTGTCACCTCTGTCTTTACTCTCATGGAATATCTCAACATGCGCAGAAGCATCACCGACAGCCTGCAGCAGACCTGTGATACCATTTCTCAGGATGTGGAGAATCAGCTGGAGCTTATGAATATCACCAGCGTAAACATTCTCTATTCCACCCAGCTAAAGGAAACCTTTTCCGGCTATTTTTCCAGGCGGGGCCTGATGAACGGAAAGGAAAAGGTGGCCGCCGAGTCCTCCATGAACAACCTGCTCTACTCCATTCGGGGTGCCAACACCAATATTCGGCAGATTGTTCTCTATGATCTGGAAAAGGGCGCCTACTGCATGGGAAACTATACGGGCTACCAAAACATCCGGGTAAGCGACAAGCCCTGGTATGAGGCTGTTATGGAGCAGGACGGACGGGCCTACTATCCCTTAAGCGCTCCGGACACCCTCTATTCCTACAGCACCGGAACTCCTGTGGACAGGCCCTACACCTCCATGTGCCGGGTATTCTTCGACAACTTTCACAAGCCCATGGGCATTGTGGAGGTTATGCAGTACCAGGACATCGCCTTTTCCCAGGCCATCCATCATGGGAGCAGCTATGACATTCAGGTCCATATTTACGACAGCTTTGGCAATCTGGTATTCCCCCTGGAGACGGATTCCCAGGAAGTCTTTGATTATCTGTCCGTGGCAGACGGACACCACGAAACCCTTCGGAATTCTAAGACCGGAAGCTGGGAATATCTCTATTTCTCCAAAATGCCTGGCTGCGGCTTTACCACCATTGTGACCATTGACAGGTCCCAGGTAATGGCTCCCATTCTCCGCTACCTGGGGGGCATGGTTTTGCTTCTTCTGCTGGCCGCCTTCCTGTGCTATCTGGTGGCGCGAAAGCTTTCCCTTCGCCTGAGCGCTCCCCTTACCCATATATATCACTACCTGGATAACCTGGATTTTCAGAATGGCTGGGAGATGCTTCACATGGCAGATTCCCGGGTTGTGGAAATCGATACCCTTCGGGATTCGGTAAATAAATTCCAGGACCGGCAGATCCATGCCCTCCAGTCTCTAATGCTTTTAAAGGAACAGGAGCTCCAGGCCCACATGCTGGCTCTTCAGTCCCAGACCAATCCCCATTACCGCTATAATGCCCTGGCCACCATCAATGCCATGGCCGAGGAGGGCATGACCCAGGGGATTCGCCAAATGTGTCTGGATATGACGGAAATTCTCCGGTACATCTCCTCCAACAAGCAGCCTCTCTCCACCCTGGAGGAGGAGCTGGAGCACTGTGACCGATATCTGAACTGCCTGAAAATCCGCTTTGGCAGCTCTCTCTTCTATACGATTGATGTGGACGACGATATGCTGGAGCTTAAGCTTCCCAAGCTGTCCATTCAGCTTCTGGTGGAAAATGCCGTGAAATTTACTTCCCGAACCGCTCCCCCCTGGCACATTGCCATCCGGGGACTTTTGGGGGAGAGCACCTGGATCATTGAGGTCACGGACAATGGACCCGGATTTTCAAAGGAAGCTCTCCATAAGCTTAAGGAGCAAATCCATGCGGTAAACGCCAAGGGACTTCTTCCCAGCCTGGAGCTGGACGGCATGGGGATGATGAATATCTATATTCGCTACTATATGCTGTACAAAAACGGATTTATCTTTGACGTGGGCTCTCTTCCTGAGGGCGGCGCCATTGTGACGATTGGGGGAAAGGTCATATGATCAAGCTGAAACATTTTCAGGTGATGGTGGTGGAGGACGAGGAGCTTCTGCTGAAAAGCACAGCGCGCCATGTGGAGGAGCTGGATATGGGTTTTCGGGTCACAGCTCTGTGTCAGAACGGCGCCCAGGCCCTGGAGCTTCTAAAGACCCAGCCTATCCATCTCATTATCACGGACATCCAGATGCCGGTGATGAGCGGTCTGGAGCTGACCCGCAAAGCCATGGAGCTTTATCCGGAGATCAAATCCATTATTCTCACAGGCTATGCAGAGTTTCACTATGCCCAGGAGGCCCTTCACAACCGGGTTTTTGAGTATCTCCCCAAGCCTTTCACCTCCGAGTAGCGTCTGGAAGCACTCACCCGGGTAAAGCTGGCCTTGAGTAAGCAGTACGAGCTGGAGGAGGACTCCCTGATCTCCTCCCACAATGCAGCCCAGATTGTGGACTATGTATCCCTGTACTTTCAGAATCATTTTGCAGAGGACATTGATATGGCCGCCCTGGCGCAAAGGCTGGGCTTCAGCTCCCCCTATCTGGCCAAAATCTTTAATAAATATAAGGGCTGCACTCCCATTAAGTATCTCACGGATCTGCGGATTCACCATGCCAAGCAGCTGTTGCTCAACACCACCCTGCCCATTCGGGAAATCGGGGAAAAGGTGGGGTATGCAGATCAGTTCCATTTCAGCAAGGCCTTCCGGAAGGCCGCGGGGGTCAGCCCCAGCAATTTCCGAAGTCAGACGGAAGAGCCCGGCTAACCTGCAGAAATGATCCATTTCTTTTTAAGTACAAAGGCATAAAAAGGGCAGCCTGCCGGGAATTGCATCCACGGGCAGGCCGCCCTTTTTTATATTTTGTTTTCTATTGTTTTATTTGGATTTCTATTGTTTTTTAGATTTCTATTGCTCCAATCCTGCCTAATTCCAGGCTGCATCTCCTGCTGCCGTTGCCTGGGTCTCCCGTCTCTGGTCTACGGCCTGCAGCACTTCGTCCGCTGTCATATCTCCGATAAGCATGGCGATCATGTCCTGCCCAAACTCAAACCACTGGGGATTCAGGTATTTGATGCTGTCCTGAAGCACAGTGCCGGACTTGTCGTAGGAGGCCAGGAAGTCCTGGGTATACTGGCTGTAGGCCGGAGTCTGCCCCACATTGTAGGGAAGGTTCTCTACCTTTGCCTCATTGTCGATCATGTACTGGACATTTTCCTGTCTTGTCATAAACTCCAGATACTTCTTTGCCGCGTCAATGTTCTGAGAGCCGGAGTAGATAAATCTGGCCGGTCCAACGGGATGGACGTTGAGCACATCATTGTCCACCGTGGGAACTAAGAACATCCCGAAATCCTCCTCCGTGTATGCTCCGTCAGAGGCTGCCGCGATTTCTGCAATAGAGCCGGGCTTTGCCATGGTCATGGCATACTCTCCGCTGCCCAGAGCCACAGCCATGTCCACATACTCGTCAGAAAGATAGTTGTCCCCAAAGTATCCCTTGTCTACCACTTCCTTCATCTGCTCCAGAGCCTTCTTGAATTCCGGTACCTCTGCAAATTTCAGCTCGTTATTGTTAAGCTTCTCCACCAGTCCGGGAACCAGCTCCTCAAATTTTCCGCCGGCCTCGCAGAACCACATAACATGATGCCAGCCGTCTCCCATGGGCTCATAGCTGGGAATCACGTCATTGTCCAGAAGGGTCTGGCACACCTGAAGATATTCCCCATAGTTTGTGGGAGCCTCCAGCTGATACTCCTCAAATATCTTCTTGTTGTATACCATGTAGTAATCTGTGGTGGTATCAAAATAGATAGCGCCGTAGACCTTGCCGTCCACAGAGGTCTGCTCATTGGCAAATTTATCGTAAACGCTGATCCAGGATTCTCCCGACAGATCCACCGCATTCTTCTCTACGTCATACTGTGTTACAATATCATAACTGCCAGCCTGGCCGCCGAAAATGTCCGGCCCCTCACCGCTGTTAAGCTTTGTCATGAGAACCGTATAGTACTGGTCAGAGGGGATGATCTGATAATCAATCTTAATCCCGGTCTCCTCCTCAAATTTCTGCCCCAGCTCCATCTCTGCGTCGTAAACCCAGTCCTGGCTGGCCATAAAGGTCAATGTGACGCCCTCGCCGCCGGCGGCGGGCTCTTCCTTACTCTCCTCCCCCTGGCTCTCAGCGGCCGGGGTCTCTGTGGCCGGAGCGTCTGCGGCCGGCTCTTCCTTGCTGCCGCAGGCTGTCAGTCCGGAAACGCCCAGAATACCGCATAACAACAATGCCAATACTTTCTTTTTCATAGATAAACCTCCCTTTGTTTATTTCTGAAAAAAGTATAGCATTTCTCCATTTTCAATTCCATGTATCTCTCGGACCACTTTTTGTCATATTTTAACTAAAAACCCTCTCTTTTTTATCCGATTCTATCAAATCCAGCAGATCCCTTCCTCCTCCCTCTCCCTTTCCGGGATAAATCAGCAAAAAAGAGGGCCGCAGCCCCCTTTTTTTCGCTCCGGATGCATCCTATTCATCCTGGGAAGCCATGGGTGTGATCACAATGTTCTCCCCGGGGAGACCGGTCTTGCGCTTTACAATGTCCTCGATCTGGGCCCGCTTGGCATCGTCCACCTCTGCCATATTGACCACCACATCCACCATATCATCCGTAATGCTGACTACCACATCCTCAAAGCCCTTGGCCGACAGCAGGGTTTCCGCCGCCGTCTCCCGCTCCGCAATGTCTGTCAGCTCAATCATGCTGTCAATGGCTTCCTGCTTCTGTGCCTCGGAAATATTGGTGTTGTTGATAACTTCCATCAAAATTTCCTTGTTCTTGGCCCGCAGCTGTTCCCGGGAAATCTTGGCCTCTGCCGCAAATTCCACATTGGCCGTGGTGCTGGTGAGCACAGCCTCTCCCGGCGTCTCCCCCTCTGTAAGCTCCGCGGACTCCAGATCCTCCAAATCCGCGTCCAGGCTGGCGATATCCCCATCCCCAAAAACCAGCTCCTCCAGACCCGTCTGGGCGTACTGGTCCTCTGCGGAAATATCCGAGGCCAGCTCTTCCCCGTCGGTTCCGGTGCCGGTACTGGCCAGGTCCAGCTTGCTTCCTGAGTAGTTTAAGTACCCCGCCACGGCAATCATAATTGCCAGTGCAGTAATGATGATTTGATTCTTTTTTACGATGTGCTTTACTTGCTTCACTTGGAACCCTCCATTTTCATTATTTTAATTTTATGTGAGTCCAGGGGAAATAATGCCTGCACGGCCTCTAAAATATTCCGGGCTGTCACCGGGTTGCCCCCTCCCTGGGCAATGACCAGCACCCCCTCTGCCTGAGGCCGGATCTCCTTGATCACATAAGGGCTCCTGCTTCCGTCCTCCCCCTCTCGATATACCGTGGCCTCCTCCTGGCTCTCCTGCCGGGTTACCCGCCTTCCCCCGCTGCTGTCCTCCTCCTCCACCGTCTGACTGCTCCCCGGAATATCCTTTTCCACCACCTTTTCCGAGGAGGTTTTCCAGGTGATCATCACCTCCACCTGTCCCACTCCCTCCACCTGAGACAGGGCATGAGACAATCGCTCCTCCATCTGGCGGGTATAGGCATCTCCCCCAAGCTCCCCCAGCTCCTCCTTCTCTCCCAAAGCCTCTTCAGACATCTCCGTCTGTGCATCCCCCTCTCCGGCGCTTTCCCGGCGACTTCTGGCCTGGGCTTCCTCTCCGGCGGTCTCCTGGTTTTTCTCCTTGTCCGTCTTTCCCGTCCCCTTTTCCACCGGCAGAGCGATAACCACCAGAAGGATCCCTGTGAGAAGCCCGATGAGAAGCTGATCCTTTTTAAGGCCCTTTTTCTTCATCCTCTCCCACACGGATTTCCACGGGCTCCACCAGACTCTCCCCGCTCTCTTCTCCTCCTGCCTTTGCTCCTCCTGATAAGTCTCCTCCCTCATGGTCTCCTCCTGCCCCTTCCCTTCCTGATTCTCCATCTGTCAGCTCCCCGTTTTCCCCTTCCCCGGCCTCTGCTTCCCTCTTGGCCCGTTCTATGGTCTCCTGCAAAAGCTCCTGGGTGTAGGTTTCCATATTCCGATCCACCCTTTTTTGCTCCTGCAAAAATTCCTCCAGCTCCTGATCATAGCCTGCCCGCAAAAACAGATCCGTCACCTTCTCTTCCTGATGGGTCCAGCGAAGAAGGGGACCGAATACCAGAAGCATAAAAAGGAGACCCATAAAAAACCGCACATATTTTTTCTGATCCCCTGCAGGCAGCACATGCATAACCAGCACCAATAAGATAGAATAAAAGGCAATGTCCTCCACCCACCGGTATATTTCCCCCATGTCTTTCCCCTTCCCGGATTTTTCTCCTCCCCTGCCGATGTCTGGTCCACTCCCATTTCGTCCCTCTGTGACCTCTCCAAAAGCTCCCGTCTCAGACCCGGAGCCCTGTGGATACGGCCACCACCGCGATGGACAGCATAAACAGGGTTGCCACGGTAAAGACCATTCGAAGCAAAAGCTTCCCCGCATCGGAAATGCCCAAGATGCACCCGGTCATCCGTTTGTCCGACACAGGCTGCACCAGGGCCGCCAGCACCTCCAGAAGCAATACCCAGATCCCCAGCTGAACCACGGGCGCCAGACAGATGAAAAGCAATACTGCCAGCCCGGCTGCTCCGATTCCGTTTTTAATAAGGATTCCCGATCCCAACAGCACGTCCGTCACCGACCCGGCCAGGTTTCCCACTCCCGGGATGGCTGCAGCCGCCCGACTGAGAAGGGTGGTCTTAAAGGAGTCCACCGCCGGGGAAACCATTGCCTGTATTACATGAAAGCCGGCCACCAGAGCCAGCAAAGACTTTAGCACCCATCCCATTCCCTTGGCCATGGCCTCCGACAACTGGGACAAATATTCCTCCTTGGTCAGGTGATTGATAAACACCAGGATCACATAGCCGTCCAGCAGGGGAAGAAGCAAAAATTCCATAAGCCACTGGATCACATAGATCACCCCCAGCACAAAGGGGAAAAATACCCCTGCCGTCACAGGGCTGCTGGCCATGGACACAGAGAGAAAATAGGCGGGCACCAAAGCCTTCATAAAGTCCTGCATGCCGTTTAAGACCTCCCGGGTCACCTGGGATGCATATTCAAAGCTGTGTAAAAGGGTGAGAAAGAGAAGCATATAGGCAATCTCAAAGCTTACCTCTGCAATCTGCTGATTCTTAAAAATACTGGAAAAATTTGTAAGAAGCGCCGCACAAATGCTCAGCACCAGCACAGAGAGGAAGGTTCCCTTCTGCCTGGTCCACTCCCCCTCAATCTGACTTAAGGTCTGCCTCCAAAGAGCTGCCGGGGAAAAGAGCCTCTCCCCCTCCATGGCCTGGGTAACCGTCTTAGAAAAGTCCAGCTCTGTCTGAAGCGCCTCCTCCATGGCTCTTTGAATGCTGCTAAAATCCAGCTCCTCCAAAAGCTCCTCATCCACCTTTGCCCTGTCCGGAAGTCCCTCCGGCATTTCCAGGGAGAGCTGTGTCTCCCCGGCTGTCCCGGTGCCTGCCGCCTGGCCTGTCAGGGGAAGGAAAAGCATGCTTATTGTTCCTGCAAGGAGAATTCTCCTGTATATTCGTCTTTTCATACTCTGCTGTCCGCTCCTCTCACGCTCTCCTCCTTCATCCCCCCAAAAATCCGTGGATGGTCTCCAGAAGCGCCGTGAGCACGGGCATGCTCACCGCCAATATGGATAGCTTGCTGAATATCCCAATCTGACCGGCCAGGGTTCCATAGCCCGCATCCTTGCAGATATCCGCGGCAAACTCTGCCACATAGGTAATGCCGATGATCTTAAGCAGGGCCTCCACATAGGCCGCATGAATGGAGAGATACCCCTGAATGGTCCGGATTCCCTCCAGAACCACCGCCAGCTTATCCACTGCCAGAAGCAGAATCAGCAGGCTGGTGGCAATTCCCAGATACACCGACATGTCCGGCTTTGCGGAGCGAATCTGCAGAGCCAGAAACACACCGGTAATTCCAATCAGCGCCACCTGTACCATGTTTGTCCTTCTCCTTCCTCCGTTCACAGGGTAAACAGCTGCTGCATGGTGACAAACAGATCATATACATAGGGCAGAATCCAGAACAATACCAGCAAAAGCCCTGCCAGGCTGGTTAAAAAGGCCTGCTCCTCCCGGCCGCTGTGCTTTAGCACCTGGCTTAACACAGAGACCAGGATTCCCACTGCCGCTATCTTAAAAATGAGATTGACACTCATACATCCTCCTTTACACCAGAAGAATCACCAGAAAGATTCCCCCGGCCACCCCCAGACTTCGGTATAGCTTCTGTTTGGTCTGAATCTCCTCCTGGGCCCGGGCAATATCCCCCTCCAGCTGCTCCAGATAGAGCTCCATGGTGGACAGCTGCATTTCCAGATCCAGGTATCCCAGGCCCTCTCCCAGCTGTCCCAGGCGCTCCTTTTCCTCTTTTCCCAGGCAGGTGGCCCCAAGGCTCCGTTTCATTTCCTCCTGCCACACCTGACTTAGGCTTCGTCCATCCCGGAGGGCCAGCTCTTTCTCCAGATTAGAAAAAAATTCCCCAAAGGGACTGGTAAGACGCTCTCCCAAGGAGCCAAAGGCCTCCGGCAGAGGCGCTTTTGCATATTTAATCTCCCCCCGAAGCATGTACACCGCCTGCTTTAAAATGCGAAGCTCCATACAGTGCCTCTTTAAATCCAGAGAGCCTGCCGCCCCCAGCCCTGCGCTACAGCATAAGATCAGAATGCATCCCACGATTTTCAGCATAAATTCCCTCCAGCCATTGGATTTCCCTGCTGGTCCAGGATCTGGCGAACCCAGCTTCCGCCTCCCGGACGATGTAAAATCACATACCGCTCAAAGACCTGATCCTGCACCAGCTTTTTAAGGAGAGGCTTTCCCAGAAGATCTGCCATGGAGCTTCCGTGGACCGTGGCCAGCAGCCTGCAGCCACAGTGGAGCACGGCCTCTATGGCATGAATCTCCTCATAGCCTCCAATTTCATCCACCGCCACCACCTCCGGGGACATGGATCGAATCAGCATCATCATTCCCTGGGTTTTGGGACAGCAGTCAAGAACATCAGTTCGGATCCCCAGATCATTGCTGGGAATCCCAAGATAACAGCCGCCGATCTCTGATCGCTCGTCCACCACTCCCACCGTGTGCCCCGGCCGGGAGGGCTGTCCCTCCTCTGGGGGAGATCCGTTGGAAATCTGGCGGATGAGATCCCGCAGAAGCGTGGTTTTTCCGCACCGGGGCGGCGAGAGTATCAGGGTGTGGCAGACCTGTCCGTCCTCCCGGTATAGGAAGGGGAGTACCGGGTCTGCGCATCCCTTTACCTCGTGGGACAGGCGCACATTGAGGAAGGAAATGTTTTTCAGGCTCCGCACCTGATTTCCCTCCAGCACCGTCCGGCCTGCAAGCCCAATGCGGTGCCCTCCGGTAATGGTGAGAAAGCCCTGCCGCATCTCCTCCTCAAAGGCATACAGGGAATGTCGCCCCACATGCTCCAGGGTCTCCCGAATCTCCCGCATACTCACCTCATAGGCCCGTCCCGCCTCACCGGTCAGCTCTCCCTCCCGGCCTCCAAAGACCTCCCGGCCCTGATATTGCAGCAGCAGCGGCTTCCCCGCCCGCAGCCGTATCTCCTGGAGCTCCGCAAAATCCAGGGGCAGAGCCTGCAAAATCCCCCGCAATCCCAGGGGAAATATTTTCAATATCTCTTCCAGCGTCCTCATTGTCTCACCTCTTTAAGGCAATATATGAGAACAAGTCCAAAAAAAGAACAGACCGCCATGCTTTTCACACGGCAGTCTGTTCCAGACTGTTTTCCAGCTCTTAATCTTCTTTTACATCCTTCATGCTGAAGCTTATCCGCCCCATCTTGTCCTTGCCCAGGC
This sequence comes from uncultured Lachnospiraceae bacterium, assembly GCA_947574135.1. Taxonomy (GTDB): domain Bacteria; phylum Bacillota; class Clostridia; order Lachnospirales; family Lachnospiraceae; genus RGIG4284. The sequence continues at coordinate 24,152 of CANPIM010000009.1, read as the reverse complement.
AAACCACCTTCACCACGTCTCCCAGGGTAAGCACATCCTCCACCCGGTTGATGCGTCCCTTGGCAATCTTGGAAATATGCACCATTCCCTCCTTGCCGGGGGCAAACTCCAGGAAAGCGCCAAATTCCTTGATGCTCACAACCTTCCCGGTAAAGTATTGGCCTTCCTCGAAATCCGTCACAATGATCTCAATAAGGTTCTTGGCCTTATCCATCATCTCCTTATCCGTACCGCAGATGGAAACTGCACCGTCATCGGTAATATCAATCTTTACGCCGGTCTGCTCAATGATGGTATTGATGGTCTTGCCTCTCTGTCCCACCACATCGCCGATCTTCTGAGGATCGATCTGCATCTGGATAATCTTGGGGGCCAGGGCGCCCACCTCTGCGCGGGGTGCAGCAATGGCCGGCTTCATGCAGTTGTCCATAATATAGAGTCTGGCTTCCCGGCACCGCTCAATGGCTCCCTCCACAATGGGACGGGTCAGGCCGTGGATCTTAATATCCATCTGAATGGCCGTGATACCCTCGGTGGTTCCGGTTACCTTAAAGTCCATATCTCCGAAGAAGTCCTCCAACCCCTGAATATCTGTCAAGAGAACGAAATCATCGTCTGTATCGCCTGTAACCAGACCACAGGAAATACCTGCCACCATCTTCTTGATGGGCACGCCTGCTGCCATGAGAGACATACAGGAGGCACAGGTGGAAGCCATGGAGGTGGATCCGTTGGACTCAAAGGTCTCGGATACGGTACGGATGGCATAGGGGAACTCTTCCTCGCTGGGCAGCACCGGCAAAAGGGCGCGCTCGGCCAGAGCTCCGTGTCCAATCTCCCGGCGTCCCGGTCCCCGGCTGGGCTTGGTCTCGCCTACGGAATAGCTGGGGAAATTATAGTGGTGCATATAGCGCTTGCTGGTCTCATTCTCGTCCAGACCGTCCAGCCTCTGGGCCTCGGACAGGGGCGCCAGGGTACAGATATTGCAGATCTGGGTCTGTCCTCTGGTAAACATGGCGGAGCCGTGTACCCGGGGAATAATATCCACCTCCGCAGCCAGGGGACGAATCTGGGTCACCGCACGGCCGTCGGGACGCTTGTGATCCTTCAGAATCATCTTGCGGACCGTCTTTTTCTGATACTGGTAAATAGCCTCGGAGAGAACAGCCAGCCATTCCTCCTTGTCTGCAAAGGCTTCCTCCAGCTTCTCCGTGATCTGGCGGATATTCTCCTCCCGCACCTGCTTCTCATCGGTGAAAACCGCTTCCTCCATAGCCGCAGGGGGAACAATCTCCTTAATGGCGGCGAACAGCTCCTCCGGTACGGCGCAGCTGGTGTAGCTGTGCTTCTCCTTGCCGCACTCAGCCACAATGGTATCAATAAAGGCGATGACCTGCTGATTCACCTCATGGGCCTTGTAAATGGCCTCGATCATCCTGGCCTCGGGAATCTCATTGGCTCCGGCCTCAATCATAATCACCTTTTCCCGGGTGGAGGCAACGGTAAGCTTCAGCTCGGAAGCCTTGTATTCATTCTGTCCCGGGTTTACCAAAAGCTCCCCGTCGATCATGCCAATCTGGGTCATGGCGCAGGGACCTGCAAAGGGAATATCGGAAATGGCCGTGGCAATGGCGGAACCCAGCATAGCTGTCAGCTCCGGGCTGCAGGTGGGATCCACGGAAAGCACCAGGTTATTTAAGGTCACATCATTCCGGTAATCCTTGGGGAATAAGGGCCGCATGGGCCGGTCAATGACACGGGAGGTCAAAACGGCGTTCTCCGAAGCCTTTCCCTCTCTCTTATTAAAGCCTCCGGGGATCTTTCCCACGGAATACAGTTTTTCCTCATACTCCACGCTCAAGGGGAAGAAATCGATTCCCTCCCTGGGCTTGTCCGAAGCCGTGGCCGTGGACAATACGGTCGTGTCTCCATAATGCATAAAAGCAGCCCCATTGGCCTGCTTGGCCACTCTCCCCACATCTACGGTCAGGGTTCTTCCGGCCAGTTCCATGGTAAAACTCTTGTACATAGCACTCTCCTCTTCATTTTTCCTGCAGGAGTCCGAAACTACTGAACTGTGCACGCCGGACATGCATACTTCAGTGGTCCCGGTATCCTGCCTGTCATTCTCGAAATCGAGTAGGAGAAATTCTTTCCCCTACTCGCTGAATGCGACATTCGCCAGATGTGAGTGCAAGCACCCCGCCTGGCTCATTGCTCACGCAAAAAGCAGGGCGGAACGCTCTCCGCCCTGTATTTCCACTTACTTTCTGATTCCTAATCTCTCGATCAAAGAACGATAGCGGTTGATATCCACCTTTTTCAGGTAGGACAGCATACCACGTCTCTGACCAACCATTTTCAAAAGACCTCTTCTGGAATGATGATCCTTGGGATTCTCCTTCAGATGCTCGGTAAGCTCCTGGATCCGCGCGGTCAGAATGGCCACCTGCACCTCAGGGGAGCCGGTATCACCAGGCTTTAAGCCATATTCCTCAATGATAGCAGTCTTTTTTTCTTTTGAAATCATGATAAATTCCTCCTTGTTTTCTCTGTATCCACCAGATATTAAGTAACGGCCGGAGAGTCCGGTTACCGAATATCGGCAAACTCATACTCGTATACTATAGCATATAGAAGGGGCTGTGTCAAATATTTCTTGGGGGGGCTGTTCTACACATTCCTGTCGGGTTGTTTTACACGGTTTGTCGTACACGCTCAGACAGCCTGCGAATATCGCCCATCCACTCCTTTGTCAGCCCCTCTCTTCGCAAGTAATGGAGAACCTCTTCCTTTGTGCCGGTTTTTAGAAAGATTTCATGCAAACGATCCCCTCCCTCCCGATATACGCCCAGACGCACACAGCGTTCCCAGGATGGAGCCGTGCTGGGATGAATCACCTGGATCTGCACCAGATTCTCTGTCCCGGGAAGGGAAAAGAACTGACCGATTCCCGGAAAATGCCCCTCCTTTGGAACCTCCTTTTCTACCCTGGCACAGATTTCCTTTATGGTGAACTCCGTCAGTTTCTCAAACTTTTCCTCGTCCGTCCATCTTTTTTTCTTTTCAAACAAACTCATCGGCTCCTTTCCAGCAATTGCTTCAGGTAACGGACAATGGTATCCAAAAGCTCCTCCTCCATTTCTCTGGAGAGAAAAAATCCTTCCGCCTCCTGGAAATCCGCCGCTCCAAAGCTCTCTTCCTGCCCTTCTTCCCTGTCCCGTATCTGCCAAAAGAAAACATCCCGAAGTTTCAGGCAGATTCCCTGCTCATGAAGGGCCTGCTCCGCAGCCTCCAATATCCGCCGCTTATTTTCCTCCTGCCCCATCACACAGACCGCAGCCTTTTCCGTCTGCTCCGGCAGCATGCACACGGCTGTCTTGGCCAAACGGCCTGCTCCCTGTATCACTCTCTTCTGAAACGCGCCGTTTCCAAGCAGCCCTCCTGTTATTCTTTTAGCCGCCGCGCCCATCTCCTTTTGAATCTTTTCATGGCATAGAGAACCATAAAATCAAAGGGATTTCCCGGGTCCAGCCGATTCATCCCATAGCGGTCCAGAAACAGATCCATCCTCTGTATCCGGGCCTCTAGCCGGGCGTCCTCATCCTCCTCTTCCTCCCAGTCCGCAAAATAGCAAGCTTCCTCTTCCTCCTCCACCTCATCAAAAGCTTCTGTGACCAGATAGAGAAGGAGAAGCACCTTCCGGCTCACGTCCTCCTTTCGGTTCTGCATCTGAAGCAGGGTTCTCTCCCCGGGCCAGTGCTTTCTGACAAGCTTCTGCAAAAGGGTATAGTCTCCCGTTTTTCTGGTCTCGGGCACATGCATCCGAATATATGCATGGACAATCTCTTCCATGGTATAGCTGCGCTCCTCCACTCCGTCCACCGTATCCTCCGGCTTCTTCAGCTGTCCCAGAAGCTCCATGAATTTTTCATAGGCTGTGTAGTGAAGCTTCCCAAGCTTTCCCCCGTAATCCCGGAAAAACTCCAAAAGCTCCTGATCTGTCTCCACCAGAGCAAAGGCATTTCTCACCTGCACCGTGTAGACCGGCTCCCCGGAAGCTTCTTCTGCATCGGGAAGCTTCCCGAGCATTTCTTTCAGGGCCACGGCCTCCTCATAGGTCTTTTTGGTTCGCAGTCCATAGGCGTAGATCAATTCCTCCGGATTTCGATAATGAATCCCGGTATCCGAGGCCGCCCCAAGCACCTGATTGGCCGCCTCCTCGGATAGGTTCAGCACAAAGCAAATCTGAAACAGGGTTTCCCGGTTTTGGGGAACATTCTTCCCATTGATCCAGTTGCGCGCCTTCCGGAGCAAGCTTCCATATTCCTCCCCGGTAAGCTTGGAAAGTCCCGTCCCCAGGACCTCCAGCAAATCTGTTCCCGGATAAAACCGCTCCAGCACCTGGGGAAAGCTGCGAAACAGGGCTCCCTCCTTTAAAAATTTTACCAGCTCCTCCGGGGTTTTATTTTCCCCCATTAAAAATTTCATGTTATTTCCGGAAATCACCGTCATATTCATTGGGCCCATCTCCCTTTTCCCTAATCTTTCTGAAATCAACAGATATTTTCCGCAAAAACATTTGACTATCAAACTATTTTGTACTAGAATAAGAAAGCTATATCCATCGGAAAGGATCTGTGACCTATGTATACAATCAAGAAAATTTACTGCCGTACCTTTCAAACCGCCTTCAAGCTGGCCCTGCCCTTTCTTCCCTACCAGAAGCCCAAAATCGCAGGCAGCGTAAAGGCCATCCCAGACATTCTCACAGACAAGGGCCTAAGCCGGGTGCTGATTATCACAGACCCTGGCATTAAAAAGCTTGGGCTTACAGAGCGTCTGGAGCGCACCCTAAACAGGGCTGGAATTTTTTACTGCCTCTATGACAAAACCGTGGCCAACCCCACCACCGACAATGTGGCGGAGGCTCTTGCCCTGTACGAGACTCACGACTGCGACGCCATTATCGGCTTTGGCGGGGGCTCCAGCATGGACTGCGCCAAGGCTGTGGGGGCCCGGGCCGTAAAGCCAAAGCAGTCCCTGGCCAAGATGAAGGGCATTCTCAAGGTACATAAAAGGTTGCCTCTGCTCATCGCCATCCCCACCACTGCGGGAACCGGCAGCGAGACCACCCTGGCCGCCGTTATCACAGACGCCGAGACCCGGCACAAATATCCCATCAACGACTTTTCCCTGATTCCCCGGTATGCAGTGCTGGATCCCAAGGTGACCTTAAGCCTGCCTCCCTTTCTCACTGCCACCACCGGCCTGGATGCTCTGACCCACGCGGTGGAAGCCTATATCGGCAACTCCACCACCCACGGAACCCGGCAGGATGCCCTGACAGCCGTGAGACTGATCTTTGAAAATCTGGAGACCGCCTACCGGGACGGACAAAACCTGGAGGCCCGCAAGCAAATGCTCCGGGCAGCCTTTTTTGCCGGCTGTGCCTTTACCAAATCCTATGTGGGCTATGTCCACGCAGTGGCTCATTCTCTGGGAGGCCAGTACAACATTCCCCACGGACTGGCCAATGCGGTTCTGCTGCCCTTTGTGCTGGAGGCCTATGGCCCTGTGATCCACAAAAAGCTTCACCGGCTGGCCATGGAGGCCGGACTGGTAGACAAATCCACGCCCCACGAGGAGGCGGCCCGGCGCTTTATAGAGGCCATCCGGGAATTCAAGAAAAAATTTGCCATTGGGGACACCTTCCCGGAGCTTCTGGAGGAAGATATTCCCAGGCTGGCCCGCTATGCAGATAAGGAGGCCAATCCTCTTTACCCGGTGCCTGTGCTTATGAATGCCCGGGAGCTGGAGGAGCTTTACAGGGCGCGCCTGGCTTCCCCGGCCTCCGAAAGCCGCTCCGCAAACTGTTCATAAAAATCCCGTTCCGGATCATAGGGCCCCTCATAGAAAATCCGAAGGAGGAGCAGGGCATATCCCCGCCTTTTCTCCTCCCCCCCGGGCCCTTCTGCCAGCCCACGGGTTTCCTTTAAAAAATCGTGCCAGGCAAGCACAAAGCTTTCGTATCTCCGAGGCTCTGGGGTATCTATCCATTTGCGCACCCGGACCTTTGTCTTATTTTTCCTTTTACATTCATGAACCTGGAGAAAATACCAGAAGGAATCCTCCTCATAAATCCGCCCCAGAGGAAACAGACGGCAGATCCCCGGCCGAAAGGCATGAATGCTGCAGCGGCCCTGGGCGTTTAAAAACACACATCGATCTCCCGCCCCATCCACCCGAAGCCGGGGAAGCGCCAGGCCGTCCACCATGCCCAGGGAAAAGGCCACGTCCAAAAGCTCTGCAAAGGTTTTCTTTAGACCTCCCGTCATGCGGTAAATATCCAGAGGGTCCAGCACAATGGTGTCCTCCATGCCCTGGCAGCAGTCCCAGCAACCGGCGCAGTCATTGCACCCCACCTTTACCATATCCTCCAGGCCATACTTTCTGCCGTCAGATACCGCATCCATATTCATCACTCGTTCCATACGTATCGCACCTCCCATCCCCCTGTCTAACGGCGCAGCCCCTTGGGGTAGTGATTTTTTAGCAGGCCGCCTCCGGCCTTTCCCCAGCCCAAAGAATAACCGTCCACCAGCACCAAACACCAGCCCTTTTCTCCCTCCCAGGGCAGGGCCTCTCCCCGCAGGTAGGCATAAGCCTGGGGACTGTCTCCCCCAAGGGGGCAAGAACGCAGCGCATCCTGGGCCCTTAGATGGAGGGCCAGTGCATGAGACGGGGTAAATCTTCCCTTGCTGACCGTGCCCACATGAAGGCCTGCCCGCAGTACCTTCAGGCCCGAAAGCTCCAGAGCGCAGGGCAGCAGATAGAGCTGCTCTCCAAAAAGCAGGGGCTCTCCCCTGGGAATCTGCCTTAAATTTTCCCGGGCAAAGGCTTCATATATCCGAAATGCCTCCTGCTCTGCCTGGAAGGCGGCTGCTCTTCCCCTGGAAGGCTTTCCCCGGGAAGCTCTCCCCTTTGTCTCTCCGGGAAGCTTCTCTTCCCCATCCAGGGCTTTTCTCAGCACTGCCACATAGTGCCCCTCTCCCTCCAGGCGGTGAGGCCAGAGGCGGAAGGTGCGCCTGATCTCCTTTTGTCCCCCAACCCACTGGGGCTGTCCGGGAGCAAAGCCCTCCCAGGCCGGAACCTCCTCCACCTGAAACTTTGGGTTCTCCTTAAGAAAACAACTGACGCTGCCCTCATTTTCCTCCGGCGCAAAGGTGCAGGTGGAATACACCAATCTCCCCCCGGGCCGCAGCATCCGGGCTGCCTGCTCCAGGATTTTTCCCTGTCTCTTTGCACACCGCTCCACCTGCTGGGCGCTCCACTGCAAAAGGGCCTGCTCCTCCTTTCGGAACATCCCCTCCCCGGAGCAGGGGGCATCCACCACAATCCTGTCAAAAAAGCCCGGGAAACGCAGGGCCAGGGCTTCCGAAGTCTCGTTTAGCACCAGGCTGTTGGAAATTCCCATGCGCTCCACATTCTGGGACAAAATTTTAGCCCTGGCAGGGTGAATCTCATTGGCCACCAGAAGTCCCCTTCCCTCCATGGCCGCCCCCAGCTGGCCAGTCTTTCCCCCGGGGGCAGCACACAGATCCAGAACACGCTCTCCCGGCCGGGCCTCTGCCAGGGCAGCCACAGCCATGGCGCTGGGCTCCTGCATATAATAAAGCCCCGCCTCATGGTAAGGGTGCCGGCCGGGCCGATCCTCCTCCCCATAATAAAAGCCAGCCTCCGCCCAGGGCACCGGCCGCAGAGAGAAGGGCGCCCTGGGTAAAAATTCCTCCAAAGAAATCTTTTGGGTATTCACCCGAAGAGCCTGGGCCCGTTTTCCCTCATAGCTCTTTAAAAAGGCAGCCATCTCCTCCGGCCCCAACAGCCCCTCCATGCGGGCGATAAATTCCTGTGGCAGCATCTGTCCTCTCCTTTTTCCTGAAATGTTCCTAAAATCATATCTTTTCCGACTTCCGTAAATGGCACAAAAGCCCTGCCCCACCTGGTTCTGACCTCTGTAGCCTGTAAATATCTCTACAGCTCCTCACACACCTGAAAAATATAAAACTTTAAATAATAGGAATTCTCCGCTGCCCACAAAACAGGATGGTCCGGGGCCTGGGCCCGGCGCTCCACCAGGCGCAGCCGCCTGTGTGCCTGACCGGCTGCCTGCCGAAGGGTCTGGGTAAACAGCTCGTCCGTCATAAAATGGGAGCAGGAGCAGGTAGCCAGATAGCCTCCAGGACGCACCAGCCTTATGCCTCGCAGATTGATCTCCCGGTAGCCCTTCACAGCATTTTTCACAGAGCTCTGGGATTTGGTAAAGGCCGGCGGATCCAAAATCACCACGTCAAATTGCTCTCCCTTCTTTTCAAGCTCCGGAAGCAATTCAAACACATCGGCACAGACAAACTGTACCCGGTCCTCCAAGCCATTCAGCCTGGCATTCTTTTTGGCCTGCTCCACTCCCAGCTCCGAGGCATCCACCCCAAGCACCTCCCTGGCCCCGGCCAGGCCTGCATTCAGGGCAAAGGACCCTGTATGGGTAAAGCAGTCCAGCACGCTGGCATCCCGGCACAAGCGTTGTATGGCCTGCCGGTTATATTTCTGATCCAGGAAAAAGCCCGTCTTTTGGCCCTCCGCCACATCCACCAGATACCGCACCCCATTTTCCTGGATTTCCACCTGGGGATCAAAGGGCTTCCCCAGAAATCCCTTAAAGGGCTCCATTCCCTCCAGACGCCGCACCTTCGCATCGCTTCGCTCGTAGATGCCTTGGATTTCCACGCCATCCTCCCCCAATACCTTACAGAGCTCCTCCAGAATCATTCCCTTTAGCCGGTCTATTCCCAGAGCCAGAGACTGGACCACCAGCACCTGGGAAAATTTATCCACCACAAGACCCGGCAGAAAATCCGCCTCCCCGAAAATCACCCGGCAGCTCCCGGTGTCTACCGTTTGCTTCCGGTACTCCCAGGCCGCCCGGACCCGGGTATTTAAAAATGCCCGGTCTATGTCCTGCTTTGGATTTCTGGTCATCATGCGGACCCGGATTTTAGAGCAGGTATTGAGGAATCCCCGGCCCAGCCCGTAGCCGTCAAAATCCTCTACCTGCACCAAATCCCCATTCTCAAACTCCCCCTGTACGCCTGCGATTTCATTATCGTATATCCAAAGGCCTCCGGCCTTCCAGGCCCGGCCCTCTCCCTTTTTTAAAATCACTCTTCCGCTGCTCATGCTTCCCTCCTGTATCCTGCCCTTCCTTTCCCTGGCTCCCTAAGAGCCGCTAACCACATCGGCAAAAGGCTTCCCCATCCTCCGGTATCCCGTCCAGCAATCCCCTGTCAGCAAAATCCGGAATAAAGCTCTCCTCCGCTGTCTTTCCCTCCTGTATAAATCCATGCTCCACCCCAAGCTCCAGGGCGGTATCCACCAGCGCCTCATATTCCCGGCGGGTCACCCTTCGGTTAAGCTCCGGATAATCCTCCCGGTGCTCCATAGGCGTATATTGATTCAACAGACTGTAATAAATCCCATTTCCGTAATGTTCAAATGCATAGTGCAGGATTTCCTTTCCGTTTTTAACAGCGCCCGGCAAGAGAAGGTGACGCAGGATCACGCCCTTTTTCATCATGCCCCGGGAGTCAAAAACTGCCTGCCCCTGCTGCCGGACCATCTCCTCCAGAGCTGCCTTGGCCACCTGTGGATAGTCTCCGGCCCTGGAATACCGGCGTGCCAGTTCCTGGTCCATGTATTTAAAATCTGTCAGATACACATCCACGATTCCCTCCAGCCGCTTTAAGACCTCCACGCTCTCATAGCCGCTGCAGTTGTAGATAACAGGCAGCTCCAAGCCCTCCTTCCTGGCCAGCTCCACCGCCTCCTGAATGGCAGGGGCATAATGGCTGGGCGTAACCAGATTGATATTCTCCGCCCCCTTCTCTTTTAGCAGGAGGAATATCCATGACAGCTGCCGGATACTCAAAGTCCGCCCCACGGCTGCCCGGGAGATCTCCTGATTCTGGCAATACACGCACCCCAGGGAGCATCCTGCAAAAAACACCGTACCGGAGCCCCCTTCCCCTGCAATGCAGGGCTCCTCCCACAGGTGCAAAGAGGCTCTGGCCACCTGTATCCGGGCAGTGGTTTTACATACGCCAATCTCCCCGTCTCCCCGGGCCACTCCACAATCTCTGGGGCACAGATGACAGGACTCCTTCCACCCCTCTCTCCCCTGCATTCCCTGGCTTTTTTGGCCTTCTGGTCTCTTTTCCCTCTGCTCTGCCATGTCCTTCGTCCTTTTTCATCGTTTTCTCTCTCCACATCATAGCACACAAAAAGAAAGCTGGAAAGCCCTGTTAAGCTTCCCAGTTTTTTGCTCCCGCTTCCTCTTTGAGCCGCCTTACCAAGTCCTCCGCCACCAGCACCACCGTCTCCTCGTGAAGAAAATCTGTGATGTCTGCGTCAAAAAGAATATTGGCCTGGGCCCCAAATTCCTCGTCCCCATCCCAGAAAACAAAGGTCAGAGGCATGCAGGAAAAGGCGTCTATCACATACCCTGCGTCCCCCTGAGAAATGGGCCTTCCCTTTAGAGCCTGGCAGGCCCCCCTTAGTTCCTCCAGATGCCCGTCAAAGGTTCGGGCCAGAGGCTTCAGAATATTCCGCTCATAGGCAGCTTCAAAGGGTCCTGCCCGCTTTACCAGCCGGAAGGGCACAAATTCCCCCCGCACCCGGGCATAGGGTTTGGAATAATAAAACAGATGATAAATGGTCATAACGGTCTGAAAGGACAGCTCCCGATCAGGCTCCTCTGCCAGAGTGATTTTTCCTTGGGCCTTTGCAAGCCGGTAGCGCTGCTGAAAATAGGTAATATACAGCGCCTCCCCATCCTCCTCCAGGGAAAACCGCTCTGCCAGCTCCCGGTGATTCAAAGAGGAAAATATTTCTCCCCATTTTTTCTCCAATGCCTTGTAATTATCCATGCGCAGCCCCCTTGCTCTATCCGCCAAGCTTGCTTCTCATAGGGTCCCAAGGCCTCTCTCCCTGGAAATCTCCTCCATGTTCACCCAGGCCTCCTCATCAAACCGCTTGTCCCGGAAAAAATAATACTTATCCTCCTCCGTAATCTGACGGATAACCCGGCAGGGATTTCCCACGGCCAGACTCCAGTCGGGAATGTCCCTTGTAACCACACTGCCCGCGCCGATAACCACATTGCTGCCAATGGTTACCCCGGGCACCACCACACTGTTTCCTCCGATCCATACATTGTCTCCAATGGTAACCGGAGCTCCATACTCATACCCCGTGGCCCGGGTCACAGGATGCAGGGGATGCCCCACTGCGTAGATGGCCACATTGGGAGCCAAAAGGCAGTTATCTCCGATTTTTACCCTGGCCACATCCAGAATGGTGCAGTTGTAGTTGGCATAAAACCGCTTTCCCACCTCTATATGAAAGCCGTAATCACAGTGAAAGGGAGGACTGATAAAGGCCTCCTCGTCCCCGGTTTTTCCCAGCAGTGTCTTTACAATTCGCCGAATCTCATCAAAATCCGCCAGATCCGTCTGATTAAGTTTATTTAATATCCGCCGGCATCTCTTATGCTCCTCCAAAAGAGCCTCATCCGCCCCATAGGGCAGACACAGATCCCGTCTCTCAATCGCTGTCATAGAGTTCTCCTTTTTTGTGATGTTTGTGGTTGTTTCTTGGATTATAGCACAGGATTGGGGCGAATGTCCAAGGAAAACCACGGATTCTGGCAGATGATGCGTTTCCCGGGGAATCTTTTCGTTGCTTATTCTCTAATTTTGCCTGTAAATCTGCTCCCCCTGGATCAGCGGATATCTTTTCACACATCTGCCATCCAGGGACTCCCTGTGCATATCCACCGCCGTAATCTGATGATTTCCGTAGGTGGTGTAATAGTAGATGCCTTTGCTGGCATTGCAGCAGGAGGTATAGATGGTGGTCTCATATTTTCCCTCCCCCAGCAGGCTGCAGCCCTTTTGCTGATCCACGGCCCCCAGGATATGGAAAAACTGACTGACGCTCTCTTCCTCACTGGTTCCGGAGCAGGAATTAATCTTCACAAAGGCCGCCCGGACAAAGCGGGACTGGGAGGACAGATCCCCGGGCAGACCCAGGGCACCCATTCCCCGGCAGTAGGTATGCAGATCAAGCTGGGAAGAAAAAAGATTCTCCGGCTGCCTGGGAGACAGATGCATATAATTATTGAGACAGAACATTTGTTCTTGAAAAGGAGGATTGTTGGTAAGCACCCCGGAGGGATTGTCGTACACATGAAGGCCGTCCCTCATGGCTTCCACCACCAATGCTCCCCGGGAATCCGCCAGCATCCAGTGAAGCTGTGCCGGCGGTAGCTTTCCATAAAAGGAAAGATCCGTAATATTTATATTCTGCAAAAGGGCCCGTGCCTCCTGAATGCCGGCACACTGGCTCAGGATCCAGGGAATCAATGCAAAGGTGGCAATGTTTTCCTTTCCCTCCTGCTCCGGCCCATACCAGGCATTTCCCACAAAGTTCAGTCCCGCCATACCAAGACCCTTCTCGTTGACTGCGTCATAGTACAGAGGCACCCCATCCTCCACATGAGCCATGCCAATCATGGCATAATGTCCATGCATGTCTCCCATACAGGAAAAGGGAAATTCATACTTCCGGGGCGTCACCACAACCTCCTCCCTATAGGAAACGTCATTGTCCAGGGTGCGCCCGAAGTAAAAGTCTTTTGTCTTATAGGTTACTGCTGTACACATGCTTTCTCTCACCTTTCTCTGCTCTTTCGCTCCTTCCCTGGTACATTTCTTATTTCTCGTCCGTAAGCCTTCTCCAGTAAATATAGTAATCTCTGGCTCCCGGCGTTCCCTCCATGTCAAGAGGATTCAGCCGCAGAGCGTCCCGTGTTGGCTCAAGGGCAAATTCATAACGGGATATATTAAAGAGATTGCTGTTCTCATCCGTAAAGCAGATCTCGGGCTCTTCCTTTCCCTCCCTTAGTATAACCGTAATTGTCATTTTATCTCCGCTGGACAGATAAATCAGCTCCATATCCTCTGTCACCCGAAGCCTGGTCTTTGCCTCTCTCCAGTCTCCCTCAAGAGCTGCCACCCTCTCATCTGTCATATCCAAAAATTCTCCGCCTGAGGGCGTCAAAAGCTTCTCCTCTTGCTCATCTCCCACAGGCATTAGCCTGAGCCGGCAGCCGGTTTCATCGTAGGAGATCTCATAGAGGGCTTCTTCCTCCTTCTCCTCTGCCTTTATGTAGAGAAGATCCCGGTATTTTTCGTCCTGCCCACAGACATAGGAAAAGCTGACGGTTTCTCCTTCCGCCCTTCGCTCCCCTTCTCCCCAGTATTCAAACTGGTAGACCTCATCTGTTCCCACCACATCCCAGGCTCCCTCCAAGATATAGCGAATCCTTTCATCGTCCTCTGTGATCACCCGGTCCAGCCTCTGCTCCTGCGCCTTTTCCTGCCCCAGCTCCCTTTGTATCTCCTCCGGCATCTGATAGGTACTGGGCGCCGGCCCGCACCCGGTAAGGCTTATGGTAAGTGCCAGAAGAAAAACACCTGCTCTCAGGTTTTTCATGATCCCGAATGCGGAGCCAATATTTCCGCCCTTTAAAATTAATTTTTTCACTTCTCTCTGTAAGCTGGTCCTTTCTGGGAATTTTTTACAATCTGTATCTTCAGGGACCTGATACAGATACTGGATATATTCTGTATCCTCTTTGTCCTCCCTTAGAATTTGAAACCGTTTTTGAAAGGCCCCTATCCGGGACTTTTCCGACAGCATAGGCGTAATGGACGGGGACAAAAGCCAGGAGTTACAGGTAAGCTTCCCGTAGGAATACTCACCATAATAGGTCTGAAAAAACCGGTTCGCCTGTCTTAAGGAATCCTCCACAGCCTCCTCTGACAGATCTGCATCCGAGGGAATGTGGAGATCTATAACAGGCTCTTCCTCCCGCTCTCTGCGCTCATATTCCAATGCTCCCAGGCGAAAAATACCCATACCAATCTGCCTGTAGGTCCACCAGCCTCTGTCAAAGAACAGCCTGCCGTTTATCTTTTGGCTTTCCCCGAGAAATCTGGTGAAACATTTCATAGTGTCCCGGTATACGGCTAGGGGAATATGCTTTTCCTCATACCTGTCAAATGCCCGCCTGGCGCCTTCCAGCTGGCAGTACAGCATTTTTAAACAGTCCGGATCCTCCCCCAGCATGGCTTGCAGCTGCCTATAAGCCAGGTCTGCCGTGCTTATATCCAAAAGCCGGTTCACCCAAGCGTCTATTTCTGCCGAACAGACTTCCCTGTGAACCTTCTTTTCCACAGCTTCCAGGCTTTCAACGATTGCAGGCGGCAGCCCAATGCTTTGAAACATTTCCTGTAGCTCCATATGCTTTGCTCCCCTATCTCTTTATACGCTTTTCCCTTTATGCTCTTCCCTGGCTTCCTCCGGGTAGGCCCTATCCTTCCAGTACCACCATTTTAGCTTTTCCGGTTCATGATCCTCATGCTCTGCAAAATATACCGCACATCGATATACATACAGCACGCATTTGTCGTCCTGAAATCCCTTTTCCAGACAGTCTCTGTGGTACAAATCCTCCGGATCCCGTCCCACCAGATCCGCCACACAATGAATCCCAATGTTTTTCAAATGCTGTTCCATATTAGGGCCCACTCCCGGAATTCTCTTTAAATCACCAGCCGGGTATTTGTCGTCTTTCTTTTGGTGTCTCATAGCTGCCTCTTTGATTCCTCCACTCTGTGAAGCTCCCAGGGCTTCCTAAAAATATTATTTTTAATCATACCACATTCCACAGCTTTTATCAAAATTTATAAGAGGTGAAATAATCGCATGGTGGTGTCCGGCCCAACGGCTCCGGACTGCCTGAACACCTCTCTTCCCACAAAGGAATTCTCCGAAACCCGTATGGTAAACAGCTGCCTTTCGAAAGCAGGAACCGCCCTCTCCTGGATGACGCAGCAGGCCACCGCCATATCCTCCTCCAGAATGGGGAGCAGGGTTTTTCCCGTATGGATCACGGAATCCGTCAGGATCACATGCTTTGTCTTTGGCCGAACAAATTTTTCATGCTTGGGATCAAAGGTCTGAAACCGGCAGCCCATCTGAAAATAGATTCCCTGGGCAAAGAAAATACCTCCCCGGAGTATGGCAACCACGGTAGTATCCTCAGGTGAAAACCCCTGCATCCGGGCGCCCAGCAATTCTCCCAATTCCATATGGGCCCTTGCAAGCTTTGGACCCGCTATGCCGGAATCGGATTTTGTACAGGCAATCAGTTGGTTGATTCTCTCCGTCTTTTCTATCTCAAACATATTTTATCCCCTCCATATCCCGGTTTTTTAGGGATTTGCTCACGGAACCATCCGGCCGCAAAGCCAGGTAGGCCTTATCCGCCTGTCGCAGCATAAAATAATCATTCATACTGTCTCCAAAGGCAAGAACCCTTTTCCCTGCCTCCTGGAGAAATTTTGCAATGAAATATTTGGTATCTGCCGCCATCTGGCTGCCATAATACAAATCCATACCCAGCCCTCTGGCCAAAGGTCCCCAGGCCTCCAGACACCCGGAAGTCAAAAGAAAGCAGGGCTCCTGCAGGAGCTTCCTCACCTTCTGATTCAAATGCACATCTATCTGATCCCCAGATCTCTCCCACATGTCTCTACGGCGCAGAAAATCTGCCAGCTCCCCGGCATGCCTCCACACCTGAAAGCCCGTATAAAAATTTCCGTCAAACAAATGGGTGTGATACCCCAGCTGTGCGCTGCTGTCCTCCAGGATTAAGGTTCTGTCCCCATCAGTCAGAGCCACCCCTTCCCCCTTTGCCTTCTCCAAAATATTCCTGGCACATTTCCTGGCATAATCCACACAGCTATAGCCCCGAAGAATCTCCTCCAGGAATGCCAACACCGGGGACAGATCCGAAAAATACCCTTCCACCGGATTATCCAAAACATAAAAATCCTTGTTATGTATATGACAATACTGGCGAAGGGCTTCCAGCTCCATATTCTGCCAGTCTTTTACGGAAAATTCCAGATACTTTTTATTTCTGGGGGAATTTTTCATTCTCTCCTCCAGAATTTCCGGTTTCACGTACAAATACAAAAATACATGGTAAAGCTCCCCATCCTCCTCCGTAAACACCACCTCATCGCCAAAGGCATAATGGCCGTCCATAATAAAGCTGTCCCTGTTTTGCAGCCTTCTGGCCAGCTCCTTTCGCGCCTGATCCTTCTCCATTTTGGACAGCGCTCGAAAATCAGAACATACGTTCTCAAGCAGTCCACTCCCGGATAATACCTCCAGGCTTTTCACCTGATCTAAGAGAAAGGTTTTTCCCGCCGTGGGCAATCCATATACACCTATCCGCATAAGCCCTCCTTATAGCAATGGGTTCTGTCAAAGGTCAAATGCATTTTTTCCAGATCAAAAAAAGAAATATGGCTGTCTGCAACAGGGGGCAAATCCACACAGTTCCCGCAAAAATATACCTTGCCGTTGGCAAAGAAATAATTATTGGTCCCCGCGCCGCATAAGCCCCCATACATGGTACAGTCCAGTGCTCCTGTGCGCACAGAAAGGCTCCCCTTTGCCTCCTCCATAAATTGCCAGTAATCCTCCAGGGAAATTCCATAGGAGCCAATCATTCTGGAAAAGGTAATCCGGCTTCCAAAGGACCTGAAAAAATCAAAGACCTGCTCCCTGTGTTCCATACATTCCCTCCCTACTGTAACGTTAAAGGTTGGATAATGCCCTGTGACTGCTTTATAATGCGCCACATTTTCCATAACCATGTCAAAGGTATGGCCACGGTATAGATTGTGAAGCTCCCGGTATCCGTCCAGGGAAAAGCCCACATTTACGTGATGCTCCTCCAGGAAAGCGTAATCGCCATCCTTTAGAGGAATGGTTCCGTTGGTGATGGTGTAAGCCCTGATCCAGGTATGATCCTCTATAAACGACAGGTATTCCTTTAATTTCTCCAGATCCAGAAAGGGCTCCCCATTGCCCACAAAGCCAATCTTAAAAGGATGGCGGGCATATTTCCTGACATTTTCCAAAATCCGGAACACATCCATGGGGGAATCCTCCTTCACCCTCTTCTCCCGAAAATGACAGTATTTACAGCTTAAATTGCACCTGTTGTTTATGGAAATACAAATGCGATCAATCAGTTTCCTCATCTCCCTCCCGCCACAGCTGCTCTGCCGTGCGATTCTTTCTGTCTCTTATCAGAGGATCCGCCCCCCTTTCCAGCAAATACTGGTATAAGGCCTGGTTTACATGATATTTGAGTCCCCGTTTCTTTCTCCGCACTCCCTGAATGGCACATTTCATCAGGGCCGTGTATCCGTTTCCGTCCTGCTGATTCAGGCAGATCCCCGGGATTTGGCACAATTTCTCCACATATTTTTTTCGCCCGTGCCAGCAGGCCACCATCAGGGGTGTATTTCCCTCATTCTGCATCTTAAAATAGCCGGTGTTGGTCTCATCCATGGAACCCTTATTAAAATCCGCCCCAACCTCCAGCAGCAGGCAGAATGTCTGAAAATCATCTATCTGAACACAGTGCGCCAGGGGCGTAAAGCAGAAATCCTTGCTGTCCGTCTTATTGATATCCACATGATGCTCCAGCAAAAACCTCATTTTCTGCCTTCTCTGAGAATCCGGAATCAGCTCCCCCTCTCTCTTCCCGGTCCTGATATCATAGTTGCAGCGGATGCAGCTAATCAACAGGGTCCCTCCGTCCGGCAGATATTCGTCCAGATTCAGCTCGTCAATTTTACCATCCCGGCCATAATACTCCAAATACCGGTATTCCTCGTCCAGGGCTAATATGGTGGCGTAATGGCGGCTTTTGCTTCTGGTTGCCATGTATTCCCGAAGCAGCAGGCTATGTTCATAAAGATTGGTAAATCCCGTATCATCATGGACAATATAAACGTCTACCTTCTCTCTTTTTGCTATGTCCGCTGCCAGACGCATGATTTTTGCATCCCGGCTGTTTTCCCTCAGGTGTTCACATTTTTCTATGCGGAATTTATCCGGATACTTTTTTCGAAATTCCGGAATTGTCATCAAAACCTGCCATCCGGCCTTGTTTCCCCGGTCCTTGGCCCTGTCCAGCTCCAGCTGGACCGTATCCGGAATCACCACCTGGTTATAATCCTCCAAAAGCAAATGCAGCAGACGCTTATTCTTCAACAAGGCGGAGGTATCCGGGATCACCAGGGACACCTGCCGCTTTAATTCCTCCGGCTTGATGTGAAAAAGCTCTGCAAATTCCAGGATCCGGTCCATGGGGGGAATCAATTTTCCGCTCTCATATTTTGCATACACAGATCGGTCCATATGCAGCCTTTCGGCCACCGCCTCCTGGGTCCATTTTATAGGCTGCTCCTTTCGAATTCTGGCCATGGTTTTCCCCACATTGGCCAGATCCGGCTCTTGTCTGTTTGCCATAGGTTCTCCTTTCAAGCATATTTTATTCCGGAATAGCCTTATTATAAACGGCTCCCTTTGTGCATGCAATACAATCCCCCATTTTGCACATTTTGTGCATAAAACGCACAAAATTTATGCACAAATACCCTTCTCTGGGCACACTAGGCTTGCACAGGCTGTGTGCTTTCGGCACAAGTCCACAAACACATTGCCAATCTTACACCTCTCCTATATACTTATAAGCAAAAACACAAAACACGAACCCCGCAAAAAATCTCAAAAAAAATATTAAATAGGACAGCTATGTGTCATATGAAACATGATATTCTTAAAATAGGAGAGACAACATGCAGATTGAACGCCTGATAAATATGGTTTTCTACCTGATCCATGGGAGACAGGTTACCGCCAGGGAATTGGCAGACTATTTTCATGTATCCACAAGGACCATCTATCGGGATATAAATACCCTGACCCTTGCAGGCATCCCCATTATTTCCACAAGGGGCGCCGGGGGAGGAATCTCCCTCATAGACGGATATACCCTGAACAAATCTCTTTTTTCCAGAGAGGAGCAGGAGAATATCTTTCAATCCCTGCGGCTGCTACAGGCTACCAGATATCCCCATGCGGAGCTTACCTTACGAAAGATCGGCGCTATCTTTGGACAGGCCCAGGAACCACAATGGCTGGATATTGATTTTACTTTTTGGGGCAGCGACGAGGAGCAAAAAACCGATCTTTCCACATTGCAGTCCGCCATCCTCAGTAAACACCCTATAGCCTTTGATTATTTTAATTCTGAGCTGCAAAAATCGGAACGAATCATAGAGCCTTTGCAATTAGCCTTTAAGTCCCGTACCTGGTATGTTGTGGGATATTGTCGTAGCAGACAGGAAATAAGAATCTTTCGCATATCAAGAATGAAGCATATTCGTGTAAGACCGGAAACCTTTACCCGTGAATTGCCCCATGGTTACTCCCTCTCAGGGAATGTTCCAACGGAGTGTAACTTCCCTGTCTTTAAATTGAAGTTTGCTCCGGAAATTGCTTACAGGCTGTATGATGACTTTCAGGAGTATCAGATGGAAACGTG
Organism: uncultured Lachnospiraceae bacterium; assembly: GCA_947574135.1. Lineage (GTDB taxonomy): Bacteria > Bacillota > Clostridia > Lachnospirales > Lachnospiraceae > RGIG4284. The sequence goes on along the minus strand of CANPIM010000009.1, from coordinate 4,555 downwards.
TTCAGACGGCAGTTTTATAGTCACCTTCCCGTATCCCTTAACCGAATGGACCTTCCACTATCTCCTGTCCTTTGGAAAATATGTGGAGATTCTGGAGCCAAAAATAGCCCGAACCCTGTTAAAAGAGCGGGCTTTGGAAATAGCTAACATATATGAAAACATTTAATTTTGAAAGGAGTTACACACATGGAAAACTGGTTGTATGTTATGATCATTGAAAAAACCAAATCCTTCAACAAGATTACCCGGGCCGTCATTGAGAGACATGTGGCTAACATGAAAAGCTTAGACGAGGAAGGACACTTAGAGCTTGGGGGCGTTTTCAAAGGATATCCCGGGGTAGCGGGAATGTATATTTTGAAAGCGGAAAGCTACGAGAAAGCCGAAGAGCTTTGTAAATCGGAGCCTCTTGTTTTAGAAGGTTATGCCACCTATAAGCTTAAAGCCCTACAGGTGGCAAATAAGGAGAATCATTATCTGCTTTAGAAATGGTTGTCTCCCAAACCTCTTATAAACCTCTTGCGCCTTCTGCCTACTGGGGAGGTGGCTCTCCCGTGTCCACCACGGCCGCCCCTTCCGGTTCGGCACCGGGAATCACTCCGGGCTCCACACCTCCGATGAGATTTCCCGGATGAAGGCTGCAGGTAGGCGCCGTTAAATTTCGTGTGCTGGCCGAAGAGCTGGATGCCTGATTGTCCGCCGGAAACAGGGTAATAATCCGCGCTTCCACCCCGGGACACAGATCCGTGGCCAGCTGGTTACTCTCTATGCAGGCCGTCCCCACCACATGCACATCGCAATACTCTGTGGGCACAGTTCCTTTGGCAAAATACTCTGTTCGCCTGCAGCCGTCACAAATGCCCGGAATGGGCAGCTTTCCCGACTGGTTACACACCGTAGCGCTGGTAATATCCTCCGGCATATCAAAGTCCTTGTTGGGCAGCTCCTCATGAATACGGGACATAACCTTTTTCCAGATAACCTTGTGGTAATTGGTTTCTCCCTTGCTAAGCTTGTGATTATTGTCAAAGCCGGCCCAAACTCCTGCCGTATAATAAGGGGTATAGCCCACAAACCACACATCATTATTCTGAGAGGTGGTACCCGTCTTACCCGCGATAGTCATGCCGTTAAACCGGGCAGCTGTACCTGTACCCTGGGTCACCACATCCTTCATAGCGCTGGTCAGAAGCCAGGCCGTGGTGTCCTTCAAAACGGTTTTCTTCACAGGATCCTTCTCAATCAGCACATTTCCGTCATGATCCAGAATCCGCGTATAGAACACCGGCTCCGTGTAAACGCCCTTATTGGCAATGGTAGCATAGGAAGCCGTCAGCTCCAGATTGGTCACCCCATGGGTCAGACCGCCCAGAGCCGTGGACTGGTTAATGTCAGACATGCCGTTTTCATCCGCTTCCCCCACAATGCTGGTAAATCCGAAATCCAAAAGATAGGTATAGGCCAGATCCGGCGTAATATCCGTAATGGTCTTGACCGCCACAATATTCATGGACTGCTCGATACCTCTGCGCAGAGTTGTCCAGCCCTGATAAGCCTCTCCGTTCCAGTTCCGCACATTCCGCCCGTTCTTGTAGGCATAGGGGGCGTCGAACTGGGTGGTGGCCAGGGTCATTCCCGACATGTCCAATGCCGGCGCATAGGTGGAAACAATCTTAAAGGTGGAACCCGGCTGGCGCACCGTATCCGTGGCCCGATTCAACGTCAGGCTGGCCTCCTTGGTTCCACGGCCTCCCACGATTCCTTTTACAATGCCGGTCTCCTGCTCCATAACCACCATGGACGCCTGGGGCTGTACCGTAAAATCGATTCTCTCGTATACCGTGTCTCCCGGCTCCACCACCGTGTCCTTGTAGGCATCAATGTGAGCCTGGGCCGTTTCCTTATCGTCGAAAACCAGATCAAAGTCCTTATTTTCCGTTTCCCGGAAATATTTGATCATATTCTCCTTGCTGTAATTAATCTGCTCCCCATTGGGCTTTTCCACGGTCAGGGCATACTCCAGCCCCACACGCACCCGGTCCGGATAGTTCTCCTCATTCTGCATCTCCTCATCCATAATGGCCTGAATCTCCGGGTCCTGGGCGCTCTCTATGGTAAGACCACCGTAGTACAGCGCATTATAGGCCTGCTGATACGTATACCCCTTATATTCCTGCAGATCGTCCAGTACCTCCTTAATGGTGGCGTCCACATAGTAGGAATAAATGTTCTCCGCCTCTGTGGTCTCATTTACATTCTTAATGCGGGAGTACACGTCATCGGCCAGAGCCGCATCGTACTCCTCCTGGCTGATATACTCCTGCCGCAGCATATCCTCCAGTACAATCTCCACCCGCTCCCGGTTCTTTTCCGGATAGCTGATGGGATTATTGTAAGCGGGATTCTTGGTAATCCCCGCAATCACCGCTGCCTCAGAGATGGTAAGCTCCGACACATCTTTCCCAAAATACCGGTTGGCCGCCGCCTGAATGCCCAGGGTATTCTGCCCCAGATTGATGGTATTGAGGTAGGCCTCCAGGATCTCCTCCTTTGTCATAATCTCCTGCTCAAGCTTAATGGCCAGATACTGCTCCTGCAGCTTCCGCTCCACCTTCTCCGCAAAGCCGTCCTCACTCATAAAATCAAACACGCTGTTTTTTAAGAGCTGCTGGGTAATGGTGCTGGCGCCCTCATTGAACTTAAAGCCCCTGGCCACGCCTCTTACCCCGGCCCGGATAATTCCCTTGATGTCAATGCCGTTGTGCTCGTAAAAGCGCTCATCCTCCACGGCCACAAACGCATGCTGCACATGCTCCGGAATCTGATCAATATCCACCCAGACCCGGTTGGACCCTTCCGCAATCAAATCTGCCGTCTTATTCCCTGCACTGTCTAGGACCACCGATTTATATCCCCTGGGGATCACACTGTCGCTGGTAATATCCGGCGCATTATCCACCACGCCTTTTATAATTCCAACCCCGGCGCACACTCCCGCAACCACCACAGCCAGCATACAGACCATAAACGTCTTGAGAAAAATCACACTGGCCTTTTTCCCGATCTGCTTGGATTTGGAATTTATAGACTTCTTTTTTTTCGAAGTCCCTCTTTTTCCATAATTCATAGGTATGCCTCCTCTGTATCCACCCATTATAACAAAAAATATGCCCTAAATAAAGTAAAAAATTATATCCTAAGAAAAATTTCACAAAATTCACCGGAATTCCATTGTCTTTCCTGCAGGCATCCGCTATAATATTTACCAGAAAATTCGGGAAAAACAGGCCTCTCCAATATTTTTTCACAGGTCTGACAGGTTTTGACAAAATACGCAGGGCTCCTTTTGTATACTCTTTATAGCCTACCAAAAATTACTAACATGCAAAAAAGGAGTATCTGTCTATGAAAACCTGTGAATACATTCCCATTGAAGAGCTTACCTGTCAACCCTCAGGCGGTCCGTCCCTGCGCCTCCAGTATTTTCTCACCTGTCGGAAACCGGAGGGACCCGGCGGCGCCCTGTACGGCATCTGTGTCCGCAAGTACACGGACATCAGCCAGCAGCCGGAGGAAGCGGCCACCCCGCCCATCTCCTATTCTCAGACCTTTGTGCGCCAGCTGTTACAGCATTTAATTCAAAATGCTGTAACGCCCATGTGTCTTTTGGAGGTTCTGGACGAGCTGTTAAGCGCCGCCTGACAAGAAAGGATTACATATGATAACATCTTACAAAACCGTCTATCTGGGCGGAGAGGGGGAGATCACAGAGAAAAAGTCCCGTTTTATCGCCACCGTGGAGCCTGTTCACAGGGAGGAGGAGGCCCTGGCCTTTGTGGAGCGCATGCGAAAAAAATACTGGAACGCCTCCCACAACTGTTGGGCCTATGTCATCGGACAGACTCCCCAGCTTGAGCGATGCAGCGATGACGGGGAACCGGGAGGAACCGCCGGCCGCCCCATGCTGGATGTACTGCTTGGGGAGGCCCTTCACAATACGGCCGTGGTGGTCACCCGCTACTTCGGCGGCACCCTTCTGGGAACCGGAGGATTGGTACGGGCTTATTCCAAAGCAGTACAGACCGGACTTTCCCAGTCGGCCATCATTGAAAAACAGTATGCCAATAAGCTTGCCATCTGCACGGACTATAATGGAATCGGTAAGATCCAATATATCCTTGCCCAGTCCGGTATCACCACTCTGAGCAGCGACTACACGGACCAGGTCCGCCTGGAGATCCTGGTTCCCGTGGAGCAGACAGCTCAGATTCAGGAAAAGCTGACAGAAGGAACCAATGGCAGAGCCCAAATCCGCCCCCTGGATACCTGCTGGTACGCCTTATACCAGGGAGAAATCCTGCTGTTTCCCGAGGAATAGAAATGCTGTTTCCTGAGGAATAGAAATGCTGTTTCCTGAGGAATAGAAATGCTGTTTCCCGAGGAATAGAAATGCTGTTTCCTGAGGAATAGAAATGCTGTTTCCCGAGGAATAAAAATTTTTGGTGAGTTGAAAAAGTGAATTCCACTTTGCGAGATTAAATTCCACTTTGAAAAA
>CANPIM010000008.1 GCA_947574135.1 uncultured Lachnospiraceae bacterium | reverse complement strand
CTTTTTCAAAGTGGAATTTAATCTCGCAAAGTGGAATTCACTTTTTCAACTCACCGGGATTTTCAGGGACTTTCAGGGGATTTTTGTATTTCACATGAAGCATTATCCCCCTCTCCCTATACCACCACATCCACCGCCGGATCCTTCGCCGCCTCAACGGAAGCTTTCTCCCCCGTCCTGGTGTAGATCACATCCCCAACCGGTTCTTTCGCCTCTGGCTGCACAGGCCCCCTTTCCCCTGTGGAATTCTGGGTAAAGGCCTCTCCGTCTCCGCTTATTTCAAGAACATCAGTTCTGTTTTCTTTTCCCTCCTCAATTCGCTCCTCCAGCTCTTTTTGATCTTCCTTACGCTTCTCCACCATCTCCTGGCGCATGGCTTCCTCTGCCTTCTTTACATCCTTAGCATCCTCCTTCATGCCCTCCTCTGCCTTGGCCTGATATTCCTTGGCCTGAGCCGTAAGTGTGCTTGCATAGCCCAGGGCCCGCTCCATGGTGGCCGTATCTCCCTTGTTCCTGGCCTCCTTGTAGACCCCCATGGGAATGCTTACCATATTCATATTTGTGCCTGCACCAACCAAACCTTCCACTGTAGTAGTATTCATATCTTAGTCTCCTATTTAAGTTCCGCATCAACCCTACCAATGCCCCTTTACTGGAAGAATTTCCGGCCGCTACGCGTCCATAAATCCTTCCGGGCCTTGTTCGGGCTGATGCTGTTTTTAAGTTCCGCATCAACCCTACCAATGCCCCTTTACTGGAAGAATTTCCGGCCGCTACGCGTCCATAAATCCTTCCGGGCTTTGTTCGGGTTGATGCTGTTTTTGAGTTCCGCTTCACCCCTACCAGTGCCCCTTTAATTGGTAGGATTTCCGGCCGCTTCCGCGTCCATAAATCCTTCCGGGCTCTGGTAGGGCTTTCGCTGTTTTTGAGTTCCGCTTCACCCCTACCAATGCCCCTTTAACTGGTAGGGCTTTGGTATGTATCTCGGCACAAATCCTCTCCTTTTTAGGAGATTGTTTTAAACAGTAGGTTTGATGTCCTGTACGGTGGACTTTAGGGGGAGGAGCGCCGACAATTTGAAGCTGTCACCGCCCGCCTCCGTATTTATCATTCCACCGTATTTCTCTGCCGTTCTTCGCATACTGGAAAGTCCCAGTCCCGGTTTTCCGGCGGCTCTCTTTTTCCAGGGTCCCTTATCTTGGCCAGAGGGGAAATGGGCGCTGTTTTCCACCTGCAGCACAAAGCAGCGCTTGACCACCCGGGCCTGGACACGTATAAAGAGCTCCTTTTCGGACGGTAAGCGGGCGCATTCCTCCAGAGCATTGTCCAGGGCGTTTCCCAATAGCACACAAAGATCCAGCTCCTCCAGAGATCCGTCCCCGGGAAGCTCCACAAGGCATTGAAAGGAAACACCCTGCTCTCTGGCCTGGTTCTGCTTTTGGACAAGCAGCGCATCCACCGCCCTGCTGCCGGTGACCATTTCATCGCCTCCCAGGCCGCCGTCTCGGATTACCTGCTCCAGGTAGCGCTCCATGCCCTCCCACTCCCGATTTTTCAATAGCCCTGTAAGGCCGGTCATATAATTCTTCATATCGTGCCGCAGACTCTCCAGCCTGCCGTACTGCTCCTCCAGCATTTTATAATACAGCATCTGGGATTGATACCAGGCGTTTCTTTTCTGCTCCCTGTCCATCCGCTCCATTCCGTACAGGTAAATGCCTGCAGCGCACATCATAAAGGCCGTGAGCGCACAGACAGCGCCGTGGCTGAAAAGCTGGTTGTGAAATAAATCCCAGTTTTCCCGGCCCTGAAAAAGGATTCCCCTGGTTGCCCCCCAGTTTACCAGATCCATGAGAAGCACCATAAAAAAAAGGGGCATAGAAGCCAATCCATACCATCCCCTTGACTTGCGGGATAGCACCGGCTCCAGCATCCTAGCCAGTATAAAGCTCCCCCCAATATTCACAGCCACGGTTGCGCAACAAATGGCCTCCATAAGCCTTGGCCCGGGCACGCCATTTGCAAGTCCTTCCCCGCTTCCCAAAAGCAAGGCTCCACAGGTAAAAAAGGAATCGCAAAAATTTCCCATCAGCTCCCAGACCACCAGCTCGATGGCCACCACCATTCCCTTTCTCTCCGGCTCTCCCGAAAACCACAGAGCCGTCATGCTCCAAAACAGCAGATGATGGAGAACTATGCCCGCCATATAGGAGAGCCCCAGGCTCTCCCGAAAGCCCCCAAGGAGAAGGCTGCCCCAGAGCAAACAGCCCAAATAGGCTCCCATGCTTGCCCTTGTTCCCTCCAAAAATTTTCTGCAAAATATGCAGGCAGTTCCTACATAGCCCAGGCCCCCGACCAGGTCTGTCCAATCTGTCATAAGATTCCCCCGCTCCGTTTCATGGAAGTAAGGACTTCCCGGCAAAACTCCTCATATCTTCTCTTTGCTATGGGCACTCTCTCCCCATTGTCAAGCAGCGCCTCCTGCCGGTTATAGCTCTCCACATGTCTTAAGTTTATCAGGCAGCTCTTATGGCACCGGAAAAATTCCTTGTCCCGCAGCTGCTCCTCCAGAGCGCCTATCTTTTCATAATAGGCCAATACTCCTTCCCTCCCATGGATATAGACCACCCTTGTGTGTATCTCAAAATAAAAAATGTCATCCAGAAATACCTTACTCTTCTCCCGCTCTCTGCTGATAACCAAAAACTCCCTGGGATTTTTCTCTGTCTTTAAAAGAGCCCTCTTAAGCACCTGCCTTAGCTTCTGATCCCCTACAGGCTTCACCAGATATTGAAAAGCTTCCACCTCGTAAGCGTCAAATACAAATTTTCTGCTGGCTGATACAAAAATCAGGATTTTATCCGCAGCTCTCCTTCGAAAGAGCTCCGCGGTTTTCATTCCGTCCAGTCCCTTCATCAAGATATCCAGAAATAAAATGTCAAAATTTTCCAGTGATTTCAGAAACTCCCGGCCGCTGTAAAATTGACGTACCACGCAGGGAATTTTACTCTCCTCCAGAATTTTTCCGATTCTCCCTGCAAGCTCACAGCACTCCAGCACCACATCATCACACACTGCTATCCATAACATTTGGAAACCTCCGTCCTTTCCCTACAGATATATCGGCAAGCTCCTGCAAAATCTGCCCGCCTTCTCCCCAACGGTCATTTTTATGTTCTGTACGGGAAGGCTCCCCGGATTTACATCCGGGCCAAAACATTTACATCCGGGCCAAAGCATTTACATCCGGGCCAAAGCATCTCCCCTGGACATCCCCCGGACTTTATGCTACCATTTTGGAAAACCCAACAATAGAAAGGAGCCTCTTTTCATGGACTACATTGATCTACACGTACATTCCACCGCCTCCGACGGCACTTATCCCCCTGAGGAGCTGGTTTCCTATGCCATAAAAAAGGGCCTGCGGGCTTTTGCCCTTACAGACCACGACACCACCAAGGGCCTGGCACCTGCATACCAGGCCGCAGAGGGAACCGGGCTGGAGCTCGTGCCCGGCATTGAATTTTCCACAGAATATCAGGGACGGGATATTCATATCCTTGGGCTGGATATCCGTTGGCAGGACCCTCCTTTTTCCGCAGCTCTTGCCGCCTTTCAGGAAGCCCGGGAGGTCCGGAACCGGGAAATGGCAGATCGGCTGCGCCGTCTGGAAAACATAGATATCAGCCTGGAAAAATTAAGGGAACGCTTTCCGGGCGCCGTGCTCACCCGGGCTCATTACGGAAAATATCTCCTGGAAAGGGGGTATGTCCGGGATATGCAGGAGGCCTTTGCCCGCTATATCGGAGACCACTGCCCCTGCTTCGTCCCCCGCTACCGGATCTCCCCCCAGCAGGCGGTCCGACTGATTTTGGAAAACGGCGGTATCCCCATTCTGGCCCATCCCCTGCTCTACCATATGACGGAGGAGGAGCTGGAGACCCTGGTTATCTCCTTAAAGGAACAGGGACTCTTAGGACTGGAGGCCATCTACTCCACCAACCAGGGCATGGAGGAAAGCCACATGCGCCGCCTGGCCCACCGCTATGGGCTTGCCCTCTCCGGGGGCTCTGATTTTCACGGATCCATCAAGCCTCATATTGATCTGGGCACAGGCAGGGGAAACCTGAAAATTCCCTATGAGATTTTAGAGCGCCTGAGGGCCAGCAAAAGATCCACCATACGCCCATAGCTTTTGGTTCCGTCCTCCTGGGCATTGACCTTTAAATATGTATCATTCATTTTATCGGAAACCTCCGCCACCGGGCCCTCATAGGCATCCCAGAATACCCGCTGCAGCTCAAGCTCCCGCTCTGCCTGATCACACAGCCCGCCGCGGATCTCCCGGTACAGCTCCCTATCCGCCCGATAGAGGGCATTCATGCTGTACACATAGGCCAGCATGCTGCCGCTGTAGCGAAAGTCCGGATCCTCCGAGGCCCTGCAGGCCAGGTATGCAATAAAGTTTGCCTCATCCTCCCGCATAAAGCCCTTTAAATGGGAGAGCTCGTGGCAAAGGGTAGAGGGCTTGTTGTATTCCGGCATATCCCGGTTATAGTTGGATTCAATGGTAAAGGGACTGTAAATTCCCAGTAGCTGCTGGTAAGACAAGGCCCAGCTGTTCCACACAGCCTTGGCCCTGGGATAATAGCCGGAAAGCTCCGGGTATTCCCGGGCAGCCGCCTGCATAGCCCGGCGGGCCCGTTCTTCCAGGTTTTCCTCCAGACAACAGGCGCCCCGCTCGTCCACCTGAATGTCCCGGGCTGCCTGGTTCACTTCTCTTGTAAGCTCCCGGCACAGATCCGCCAGCTCTTCTTTGGTAGACTTGGCCATGACAAAGCCGGCCCGCTGGGAAAAGGTCTGCCGGTGATAATTGATCCCACACTGAAAGGTAAAAAGGGCAAAAAGCACAAGGAGCACCTTCAAAGCTATCCCGCCGCTTCTTCTCCAAAATCGGGCAATCCCTCTTTGGTTTGTCATGCCTAACTTCCTTCTCACCAAAAGGCTCAGCTGCCAGATGGCCACCCCCAGCCACCCCAGCACAGTGACCAGGAAAGCCATTAGCAAAAGCTCTGACAGGGAAAAGGGAAACAGGGAACAAAACCGCCCCACGCTCCCCACCAGCAGGGGATAGATCCTCCTTGCATACCACTCGGCAAAGGCCGGCGCCTTTCGGGCGCTTCCATGAAATACCAGTGTAACAAAAAACAAACCACCCCAAAGAATCCTAGCTCCCTTCTTTGCATGTGGTTTGTTCTGATTTCCAATGGGTTTCATAAGCATCCATTCTTCTCTTTCAGCTCTTCAATCTCGCCTTTGTATTGATCGATCAACACTTCCTCCCGGGCAATGGTCTCACACAGCTCCAGATATGCCTCTTCTGCCTCCTGGGTTTCCAGATATTTTTCATACACCAGCTTTCCCAGAGCTGCAAAATCTCGGTTCATGCCCCGCTCCAGAGCATAAATCTGATTCTTCAGCCTGGCAATCTCTGTCATCTTGCTGGTCTTTCTCCCCACTGCCTCCGCGGCTCCCGACAGCTTTCTCCCCACTTCATCCCAAAATTCTGCTCCCATACCTGCTCCTTTCCGTCTCTTCACACTACATCCATTTTTATCCGTGCGATCCAGGTGTCTATATTATCAGTATAAACCAACTTTCCCCTTCCGTGTAATCCAATTTTTACTATTCCCAGCCCTTCTCCTCTGATCCCGGAAAATTCCTCACATCTGTCACGCCCCAACTCCCCGGGAATCCGGCAGCGCCATAACCCCCCGGGTAATAATCCGGGGCCCCCCGGTGTGCTCGATATATTCCCGGGTAATGGTAACCTCCCCAATGTTGTCATCCTTGGGGATCTCGTACATAATATCCAGCATGAAATCCTCAATAATGGATCGCAGCGCCCGGGCCCCTGTGTCCTTTTCCAGCGCCTTTTGGGCAATGGCCTCCAGGGCCTCCTCCTCAAAGCTTAGCTTCACCTCGTCCAAGGCCAAAAGCTTCTGGTACTGCTTTAGAATGGCATTTTTAGGCTCCTTTAAAATCCGCACCAGCATCTCCTGGGTGAGACTGTTCAGGGTAAAAATCACCGGCAGGCGGCCGATAAACTCCGGTATCATACCAAATTTCCGGATATCCTCCACCGTGACCCGGGAGAGAAGATTTTTCTCTTTATCATATTTATCCTTTAAGTCCGCCTGAAAGCCGATGGAGCTCTTTTTATTCAGCCGCTCCTTAATCACCTTCTCCAGCTCCGGGAAGGCACCCCCGCAGATAAACAAAATATTTTTCGTATTCACCGTGGTCAGGGGCACCATGGCATTCTTGCTGTTGGCCCCCACGGGAACCTCCACCTCCGCCCCCTCCAGGAGCTTTAGCATTCCCTGCTGGACAGACTCCCCGCTTACATCTCTGTGATGGGTATCCTTTTTCTTGGCAATCTTATCGATCTCGTCAATAAAGATAATCCCACGCTCCGCCTTCTCCACATCATTGTCCGCTGCTGCCAGAAGCTTGGACACCACGCTTTCAATATCATCCCCAATATAGCCTGCCTCCGTAAGGGAGGTGGCATCCGCAATGGCCAGGGGCACATCCAGAAGCCGGGCCAGGGTTTTTACCAGATAAGTCTTTCCGCTGCCTGTGGGCCCAATCATAAGCATATTGGACTTTTCTATCTCAATATCATCCATGGTATTGGTGGCCACCCGCTTATAATGATTGTACACAGCCACAGAAATAACCTTTTTGGCCTGCTCCTGCCCAATGACGTATTCATCCAGGCTGGCCTTGATCTTGTGAGGCGGAGGAATCTGCCGGATGTCCAGAGGCTTTGCCTCCTCTTCCTTCTCCTTTTTCTTCTTCACCTTCTGCCGCTGAGGAATCATATTCTGCAGATCCGCCAGATTCAGAAAGCTGATATTGGGCATCTTGGAAAAGTCCGGCATCTTTCCATAATCCACATCCTTCCCCTGAATGGTGTCCATGGTTTTCTGCATACACTCCGGGCAGATACAGATCCCCTTGGTCAGGGTAATCAGCCGGCCCGCCTTGCTCTCCGGACGGTGACAGAGCACGCATACCTCCTCGTATTCGTCCTCTTCCCTGCTCTCCTTTTCCTCTGCCTGCGAAGCTTTGCTATCCCTAGTATCCTCTAAATCTATAATTTCCCGAAAATCTTTCTCGTCCACGTCTGCTCCTTTTCCTGCCAACCAAAGATAAAAAAAGTATATCACAAAATACCCGGAAATGACAGTCCAAAATACGGCCTGGCATTTTTTTAAGAAAATTTTTATAAATTCAGGAAAGCGGCTAAGCTACAGAAAAAGCCGGAGGTCTGTTACCAGATCCCCGGCTCTGCCTTTGCCTTAGAAATGTAATTTTTTTCCAAATATATCTATTTCCCGGCTTCATTCCTGGCGCTTAAGGTTACCTGCAGGGTTTTCTCCACATAATCCGCGCCCTCCGGAGACTGAACCACAATCTCCACCGTCTCTCCGGCAGAAAAATAACTCAGCTGCTCCTTCAACTCCTCGTAGGTGGTCACGTTAATCCGGTCAAACTTGGTGATAATATCTCCCTTGCGAATACCCGCCTTGTCTGCACCAGAGCCTTCTGTGACGCTGCTCACATAGATGCCCCGGGGCATATCAAACTGCTGAGACACATCCGGCGTTACGTCCTGACAGTTGACTCCCAGAAAGCCCAGGTTTGCCTCCGGTACCTTTTCCCTGGTTGTCCGCAGGGATAAATCGCTGATAATGGACTCCACGTCGGAGATGGGAATGGCATATCCCATGCCCTCCACACCGCTGTAGGAATATTTGGCCTCATTGATGCCGATAACCTCTCCATTCATATTTAACAGGGCGCCGCCACTGTTTCCCGGATTGATGGCTGCATCCGTCTGAATCAGGCTGTTGGTTATGCTGCTGCCGTCATCATTTTGCAGGGTCACATTCCGTCCCAGAGCGCTCACAATCCCTGTGGTCACAGACTGGCCATAGCCCAAAGCGTTTCCAATGGCAACCACCTGCTCTCCCACCTTCAGGGAAGAGGAATCTCCAATGCTGGCTACTCTAATATTGCTCATAGTGGCATCGGGAATATCCGAGAGATTCACGGCAATCACTGCCAAATCCTTGCTCTCATCCGCGCCCTTTATGCGGGCAGCCACAGCCTCCGCTTCCTCCTTGCCCTCGTCCACGCTGAAAACCACTGTGAGAGCTTTGGCATTGGCTATTACATGATTGTTCGTTACCACTAAGAGCTCCGTGTCATTCATGCCAATGATAATCCCTGTGCCGGTGCTGGTCTGCTCCTGCTGTATGCTTCCGTGGCTCCAGAAGCTCCAGTAATCGGGCACCTCCGCCACACTCACATTGGTAATGGCCACCAGGGAGGGCATACATTTGTCTACAATGGCCGAAACGCTGGAGCTTCGGTCCGCCACATTGTTGCCGGTAATCTCCGAGGGATCCACGGTGGGCAGCATGGTGGTAATGTCCTTCTCCGTCTCCTGTTCCTGGTCCACGACCTCCTCCTGCCCCAGGATCTTCCCTCCCAGATAGTTGGTGGCCTGGAAGGCCGCACTGGCCACCACACCAAAAATCAGGGCCACACAGACTGTCTTGGCAATCAGGGAAAGCACCCGCTTCTTTTTCGGCCGTTTTACCTCTCCAAAGGAGCTGGCAGAGGTATAGGAACTGCCGGCTGTCTGCCTGGGCGCGCCGGTATAATGATCCTGATAAAAGGGACCCGAATACCGATATTCTCCGGCGCCGGGAGCTCCCTGGTTATTTTTCGTGGTTTTATCTTCATCATACATAAGCTGCTTGCTCCTTTCCTTTGTTTTTCTTAGTGTAACAAGGATATGTGTTCAATCTGTGATATAACTTTTAAAAATTTGTTACCAATTCTTCTGGCTTTTATACAGAAAAAGAAATGCCCGGCCTGTTTCTGACAGAAAAAAACCAGGTTCCTCTTCCATGACCTGGCTTTTCTCCCGCAGGGCAGAGCCTACCGTAATCTCCGCTCCAGATTCTCCGGGCTCACCGCATAGGTCAGCGCCGTATCCCTGGTAATTTTTCCTTCCTTATATAAGCGCAGAATATCATTGTCCATGGTCCGCATACCCACATCTGCACCGGCATAGATCACATTGTCCATCTGGTGGATCTTGCCCTCCCGGATCATATTCTGAATCGCCGGGTTTACAATCATGATCTCAAAGGCCGGCTCCAGGCCTCCGCCGATTACCGGCAACAGCTGCTGGGACACCACGGCCCGCAGTACCATGGAAAGCTGTACCCGCACCTGCCCTTGCTGATTGGCCGGGAATACGTCCACAATTCTGTCAATGGTCTTAGCGGCTCCCACGGTATGCAGGGTAGACAGAAGAAGCTGCCCGGTCTCCGCTGCTGTCAGAGCCGTCTGAATGGTCTCAAAATCCCGCATTTCTCCTAGGAGAATCACATCCGGCGTCTGACGCAGGGCTGCCCGCAACGCCGCCGCATAGCTCTTGGTATCCAGCTCAATCTCTCTCTGGCTTACCAGGCTCTTCTGGTGGGAATGAATGTACTCGATGGGGTCCTCCAGGGTGATAATATGGCCACTCTTCTGGCTGTTGATCCGATCAATCAAACAGGCCAGGGTGGTGGTCTTACCGCTGCCGGCCGGCCCCGTAACCAGGATCATGCCGTTTTTGGTCCGGTACAAATCCATAACCGCCGGGGGAATGTGCATGCTCTCGCTGTCCGGCAGACCAAAGGTCACAATGCGCAGTACAGCCGCCAGAGAACTGCGCTGCTTGTAGGCATTGCAGCGGAACCGCCCCAGTCCCTTCACAGAAAAGGAAAAGTCGTCGTCTCCACAGGCCTCCAGGGTATCCATACTCCGCCGGGCCATCTCATAGATCTGCCGGATAAGCTCCGCAGACGCGTCCGGCATAATCCGTTCCTGGGTAATGGGACTCACCTCTCCCCCCTGCTTAAGACATACGGGAGAGCCGGGGATCAGAAAAATATCGGAGCCTCCCTTCTCCAAGCCTGTCTTTAAAATATCCTGTATCTGTTCTGCCATCCTACATTCCTCCATCCCAAATTTCAAATCCGGTATCCGGATTCCATTCTCCAGTATTTACCAGCTCCTGGCCCAGGATCCGGTAACGGCCAGCCTCTCCCGAGGTGGCAGGCTCCAGACGAAGCCGAAGCTCCTGCCCCTCCCGCACCTCTTCTATCAGCTCCCACCGGCCATTCTCCGGCGACGCGGCACTTCCCAGTGACAGCTCCTCATCCAGCTTGGAGAGCTGCTCCTGCAGCCGGCCCTCCGCCCCATAATAGGCCTTGATATTCTCTGCCATTTTCCGGCTGGTATTGGCATCCGCCCTGGCCGACACCAGGGACAGGATTCCAAAGGTGGTAAAGGCCAGTGTCATCACAATGAGCAGCACGGATGCCAGCCCCACGCCGGTTCCCCGGGACATTCCCTGTGGAGCAGTATCCACCCTGCCTTCCCCTGTTATTTTATTCATTCCTTTTCCTCCTGTCATGTCCCCGGCTGGTACCGCAGCGTCTCAAGCTCTGTGAGAGTCTCCCCGTCGTGGCGCCTCACAAGACCAAGACGGATATGGAAAAGCTCTCCGGCCCCGGAGGGCTCCCTCCAGAGCTCTGCCCGCAGCTCATAGAAGCCCTCCTCATCGGCTCCCAATACCAGATCCTTTCCACAGCCATTCACATACACCATAACGCCCTCGCCGGCCTCCTCTGCCACCCAGCCATTTTCCCCGGAAAAAACATGCTCCGGAGCCTTGGGCGTTCCCTTCCACCTCTCTATGAGATCCTGCATTTGCACCAGTCCCAGAGTCTCGGCCCGGCTGGTCTCACTCATCACCCGCGCCTTTACAAATACCTGTACCAAAACCACGGAGGACAGGGCAAAAAACAGAATGACCAAAACCAGCTCTACCAGGGCCGGATTTTTTTTATTCCCACTCCTCATAAAACCTTCCCCTCTATCCATAGCTCCATACTCCGGGGATTCCCTCGGGCATCCTGGGTATAAAGCTTAAGTCCTCCTGTCTCGGTTTTCTCAAAACGAAACTCCGCCGTCTCCGCAATGGTCTCCCCGGCCTCCGGGTAAAAGGTCTGCTCTGTCTCCTGAAAAATCTCCCGAAGGGCTCCCTCATAGTAATAGATGCGTGTCTCATAGCCCTCAATTTTTCCGGACAGAACCAGCATCTGGATTCCCTCCTGCTCTGTGAGCTCAACCTCCTCGGCGCTCATGCGCACCTTATTGGCCACATAGGAAAAGGCTGCGCGGACCTGGGTATTTTCCCTTCCCACTGTGGTAATATCCCGGTATACCCGGGCTCCGATGACCACCAGCAGCAGAGAAAACAGGGCGAAGAGTCCATAAATCAGAAACACCAAAAGTCCGCCTGCCGCACCTCTTCGCTCTCTCATGTTTTGTCCCCATCCTTTGCCTGTCCAAGCCTTGTCACCTTGACCCAGGGTCTTACATTATCTGCAAATATTTCATAGGTTACACTATATTTCTCCGTATTGATCTGAATTCCATAATTTTCCTTTAAGTAGTCCAGACTTTCCGGATACCGTCCCTCCATGGCATAGCAGTTCACCACCGCCTGGTTTATGGCCTGGCGCAGAAGCTCTGTCTGTTCCTCAGACGCCGTCTGCTCCATTCGCCTGCTGCCCAGGAAAAGCACCAGCATAGCCCCCAAAAACAGGAAGGCCAAGGCCCCCAGGCGCCCCGGAAGGCCTCGCCTTTTTCTCTTATATAAATGCATGGAACCTCTCTCCTTCCAATCAGCCCAGAGACATCATGATACTCACCAGAGGAAGCATGACAGACAAAAGGATGCCTCCGATAATCAGGGTCAGAATGGCCACCAGGGCAGGCTCAATCCAGGACACCAGCTTCTCAATCCCCTCCTGCACCTCTGCCTCATGAATACCGGCAATGCGCTCCATGACCCGGTCTGTCTGTCCCGTCTCTGCCCCCATGCGAATCATCCTCTCATAGAGGGGCGGAAAAAGTCCGGATTCCGATACGGCGGCGGCAAAGTCCCCCGTCTCCTCCATGACCTCCTTACATTTCACAGCCTTCTTCACATTTCGATCATCGGCTATCAGCTCCGGTATAAGCTCCAGCGCCTGCCCCAGGCCGTATCCGCTACACAGAGCCAGAGCCGTGACATCTGCAAACCGTTGGGCCGCCTGCTTATCCAGAAGCTTGCGCACCGAAGGAAGGATCTGCCCCACCCGGAACAGCTTCTCCCTGCCTCCTGTCCGCCACAAAAGATAGAGGAACAGGGCTCCCAATAGCAAAACAGCCGCCAAAACCAGCACCACCCTGCCCAGGGTCACGCCTCCGGACAATATGGCTGCCTCTGTCCCGGACAGATCCGTTCCCAAGCTCTCAAATACCTCCGTAAATATGGGGAGCACCCGCATCACCAGCACTCCAATAACCACAGACATCAGCACCACCAGCACCAGGGGATAGGCCACCGCGCTGCGAATAGCTCCCTGGAGGCGGCTCTCTCTCTCATAGTAGCTTCCCAGGGCTTCCAGCACATCATCCAGCTTTCCGGACATCTCTCCCACCTGCACCATATGTACCATATAGGAGGGGAAAAAGCCCGCCTCCTTAATGCCTTCATAGAGGCTTCCCCCACTTTTTACGCCCTCATAAATCTTTGCAAAGGACTCTTTGTATTCCGTCTCCTCATAGCTTCGGTATAAAACCTCCATACCGTCATACAGGGGAATTCCCGCTTTCAGCAGCATGGCCGCCTGCTGGCAGAACAGGGATACCTCTGCGGCAGGCAGGCCTTTTCCTCGCGTTTGTTTTTCCATTTTTTTGCACTCCCTCCTAATATTCCCGTTCCTGCGTATAGTTGGTCTCATCATGGCCGGAGTCCGGTCCAAAGGTGGAATCCATCCACTCCCAGTTTCCGTCCACATAAACCTGATTCCAGGCGTGATAAATATTCTCCGGCTGCACATTCCCCATGACCAGCCGCACCGGAATGTCCTGCGCCCGGAGCATGGCTGCAAACAGGGCGGAATAATCAAAGCAAATGCCCTTCCTCTCCTCCAGGGTTCGGTCTACATCCGGTATATAGCCCTTATCCACAGTCTCCGCCTTTTCATAGTCATAGGTGAGAAGCCCCACCACATAATCATAAATCCGATCCACCTTTTCCCTGTCAGAGGTTAAGTCTCCGCACAGATCATAGGAGAGCTTTACGGCATTTTTGTCATTAGTATACCAGATGTACTGGCTGGGATATAAAAACACCCGGTTTCCGTCCGGTATTTCCACGGAAAGCTCCGTGCCGTAATAAGGGCTGTAGGTGGTTCCCTCCACCTGCTTATATACCTGAACCTGATACGTCCCGTTTCCCATCTGGAGCGGAAACACATCGTATTCTCCGTTCTGGTTCAGGTTGTAGGTGTAATAGTCCTCCCCCAGGATTACCCGCACCTTCATACGGGCATCCGCTCCTTCATATTTTACCATCACATACCCATCCTCGGTGTGGCTGGCATCTATGGTTACGCCGTTTCCCTCATAGACCTGGGTGCCTGACGCCTCCGGCGTAGCGATCTCAATGCTTCCTTTATAAATGGATCCCGGCTCCACCACCGCAAAGCCGCTCCCCGCCTCCTTAAGAGGTGCGCCCACCTCTTCCCGGATTTCCTGGGTCACCTCCGGCGATCTGGTTTCCCCAGGCGATTGGCCGCAGCCTGATACCGTAAGAATCACGGCCAGCAGCACCATGAATTTCTTTATGCGCATTTCTCTATCCATTCTTCCCTTCCGGCTATGATTTCCCTTTTCTCTGCCGCTGATTTTCGCTTGGTCTATTTTACCACAAAAGCAGCTGGAAGTGCAAGGCTATTTCCAGGCTCGATACCTCCTGGGCATAAGCCTGCGAAGCTTCATTACCAGGTCCCTGGCCGCCAAAATCTCCCGGGAAGCAGGCTCCCGCTCTCCGTAGATCATGCCCTCCATGCGTTTCACCGTGCGTGCATAGAGATCCCTGTCAAAGGGAAGGTCCTCCTTCTCCAAAAGCTTTAGAGGCTGATCCGGCGTAAAATCCGTATACAGCCTTCCCAGCATCTCTATTATCCGGCTATACAGAACATACATTTGCTCTCTCTCCGACATTCCCTCATACCGAAAGCCCCGATACAGCCTTGTCCCCAGGCGCGCAATCTCCTCCAGAAGCCCCAGAACCAGAAGTCCCAAAAGCACCCATGAGATCTCCACACCTCCTTTTTCCTCCTGGAGAGGCTCCTCCTCCGGCTCCAAAAGCTCATATTCCTCCAGGGAGGGCATACCGGTCATCTCACCGCTTGTTCCTGCCAGATCCTCATTGGGTACGGCCACCACCACATCCGCCTGGTAAAGCTCCTCATAAAAGCCGGGAGTCACCTCCACCCCCCGAAAGCCCTGGCCATCCACATAGATTTCCACCCAGGCATGGGCATTTTTTCCCGTGAGCACCACGGTTTCCCCTGCCGCCCTGCGGGCCTCTTCCCCGGTCAGCAGATATCCTTCCACGTATCGTGCCGGAATTCCCGCCGCCCGGTAAGCTAATACAGCTGCAGCTGCATAATAGGAGGCGTTTCCTTCCTTTCCCTCCTTGAGAAACCAGGAGAGAAAGTCCTCATTCCCCGGTACCTGGACCGGCTGCTCCTTATATTCCGCCAGAATGCGCAGCACGGTTCGTATCCGTGAGGTCACTGTATAAATCTCCCTGGTCTCCTCCCAGCCGTCTCCCTGAAAAAACACCTGACAAAGCAGCTCCCTCTGCTCTTCCTCCAGCCCTAAATATTTTTCATACACAAAGGATCGATACACCCGCTCTGCCTGGAGAAAATCCGCCCTCTCCTGGTCCTCCCCAGGCGCCTCGTATACCCAGGTTCCCGGACTATGGGTCTCCCCATTATGCTCCGTCTCATAACAGACAAAGGAATATTCCCTCTGTCCTAAAAAGCCGGCTGCCTCCATAGACCAGTCCTGCTTCCACGCTCCCTTCAACTCTTGAGAGGGAAGGACCGTCTCGGGCAGGTACAAATACCGGCGGCTGGCTCCCCGATTTCTCACAGTCACATTTATGGGCTCCCCCTTCTCCTCCGGGGCCGCCTGCACATAGGCCGCATACTGGGCTCCCGGATAAAATCCCTGATCCGCAAGCCAGGAGAGCATGCCGGAAAATTCTCCCCCGTAATCCTCCCCCCGAAGGGTCCGAAAGCCATTCCCATCATAGACGGAACCCACATATCCCCGCAGATAAAGAGTGGCAGGCTGTTCCACAGTAAGCTCCAGCCGTTCCTCCTCCCCTGCAAGCATAGATCCGGCCTTTGTCAAATCCCCCTTAGGAAGATCGTCCTCCCCAAATCGGATCCATTCCATATTGCCTATTATCAGGCCCCGGTACTCTGCCCCTATCTCCGGCCAGGAGGCTCCAAAGCCTGCCTGAGATAAAAGCCAGAGAGCCATTCCCATTGCGCCAGCCACAGCCAGCACTCCCCACTGGATTTCCCTGGAGCTGCTTATGCCGCACCAGGCAAGGGTCCAGCCTCCTATAAGAAGGGTTGGCATCCATAAGGCAACCTTCCCAGAGAGAAGCAGGTCAAGACACAGACTTCCCAGAGCCAGCCCTGTTATCAGCAAGAGATTTTTTCTTCTTATCAGCTCCCAGACGGCCGTCCCCAGAAGAATTCCAAGAATCATCTCTGTCACCGCCACATCCCCTCTGGCAAGGCCTTGGGAGCCGACCTCTTCGTAGAAGGTGCCAAAGGCCTGATTCCAGGCTCTTACAAAGGTATTTCCCCAGGCATATACCCCCCGGATAACCTGGGAGAAAGACAGGGAAAGCAGAGCAGCAACAGCCACCAGGCTAAGAACCGTTCCGTATGCCCGCCCCCTGGTGAGAAGGGATAGGACGGTGAGAAGCATCACAGAAATTCCCATGGCAAGCAGT
This sequence comes from uncultured Lachnospiraceae bacterium, assembly GCA_947574135.1. Taxonomy (GTDB): domain Bacteria; phylum Bacillota; class Clostridia; order Lachnospirales; family Lachnospiraceae; genus RGIG4284. Next base: position 52,861 of record CANPIM010000008.1, on the reverse strand, counting down.
GGCGCCAAAAGAACAGGAGCTCCCCCCAGTGTAAAGAAAACTCCCGCCATCCCCGCCGTTATGGCAAAGGCGCTCAAGGCACTTATGATGGCATCTGTCAGGACACCTGTGTGTTTTTCTCCCTCTCCGGTCAATACCAGAGTCTCTCTATTTCCCGTCATGACTTTTTTCCTATTCCCCAGACTACAGGGGAATCATATGCTCAACCTTTCGGATATTTTCTATGGAAATGCCCGCCACCTCATAGCCGCCGGAACCGGTCAGATAGCCGGTGGGCCCCTCCACGGCCTGGAGTACGGTGAGATCCGCCAGCACGGAAAGATTCCGGGCCGCCTCCTCCTGGACCACAGCAGTCACATAAACCACCTTGGTGTATTGCCGGTACAGCTGTTGATTTAAGAAGGCCAAAAGTGTTTCCTCCCCGTTTTTCTGCACTGGATGATTCATCAGCTCCAGAAGCATTTCCTCATAGCTGTGCAGGGAATCCACAGGCACACAGCGCAGCTCTCCCCCGGAGAGGTATCCCATAAAATGAGCCATATTATGATTCAACAGGGCATGGCTGAAGGATATCCCCAGATCGTAAATGGCGTTGACCACCTTTTCCGACACCTCCTGCGTCCCGTAGTGGAAGGCAGGGGCCAGAAGGAGCAGGGTGTGGTAATTCACCGGCCGGCCGAATTCCCGCACAATGAGCTGCCTCATTTTCCCCGAAAGCTTCCAGTGAATGCTGGGAAGTGGATCTCCCTCCTGGTATTCCCGCAGGCCAAATACCTCGCTTACATCCGTACCGCTTTTCCTTACATCATAAATATCTCCCGGCTGCTCCCGCTCTCTGTGCCGGTTTTGGGTGATATACATGGATGCCTCATAGGGATAGACCACACAGGTAAAGTCCTCCTCCAGCCGCCTGGTTCTGGAAAAAATTCCCAGCAAATCATAGCACACCATCTCCCGGATCCTTATGATTCTGACTCCGCAGGAGGCCATCTCCAGGGAAATCCCATACGTCTGCTCCCGCCCTCTGCCTGGGGCCAGCAAATATTCCGCAGACTGGCTGCTGCCAAACACCCGGTTTTCCCATTCCATCCGCACCCGCACCTCTCCTCCCAGGCCCGGCCGGGAGGCGGTAAGCGTTAGTTTCAGCGGCTGACCGGAGCTTACGCTGTGTTCTCCCCCCAAGGACAGGGAAAGCTCTCTAAAGGACAGGAAAAGCCCGGCGGCCGAAAGAAGCGGCAAGGCCCCCAGGACCACCAACAGGGCCGGCGCCAGCGACCCGCCGCCCCACAGCCCGCTCAAAAGGATCGCCACAAACGCTGTCCCATAAATGATTCTGTATTTTCTCATGTTTTATCTCTTTTTCCCGGGCATTTCCGGCACCTCCGTAGTCTCCATGATGGAATCCAAAAGCTCCCGGACCGTGCGCCCCTCCATCCTGGCCTGGGGACGCAGGATTACCCGGTGGGCACAGACATCCTGAAATACCGCCCGCACATCCTCCGGCACCACATAGTCCCGCTCTCCCAAAAGCGCCTTGGCCCGGGCCATACGGGACAGGGCAATGATCCCCCGGGGACTTACTCCCAGCTCCACACCGGCATCCTCCCGGGTCCGCTCACACAGCACTGTCATATACCGAAGCACCGGCTGGGTCATGCGTATGGTGGACAGGTAGTTTTGCACCTCCAGCACCATATCCCGAGTTACCACGGCCTGCACCTCGTCCATGGTATTCTGATTCCTCTTTTCATCCAAAATCCGAATCTGATCCTCTGTGCTGGGATAGCCGATGGACAATCGTATCATAAACCGGTCCAGCTGCGCCTCCGGCAAGGGCTGGGTGCCGGACATTCCCACCGGATTTTGGGTGGCTATGCAGATAAAGGGCTTTGGCAACAGGTAGGTAACGCCGTCCACTGTCACATTTCCCTCCTCCATGGCCTCCAGAAGAGCGGACTGGGTCTTGGGGGAGGTCCGGTTGATCTCATCTCCCAAAAACAGGTTTGTATGCACGGCTCCCGGCCGGTATACCACCTCGTCCTTCCCCTGTCCCGGCAGGGTATAGCCGATAATATCTGAGGGCATGGTGTCCGGCGTAAACTGGATACGCTTATAATCCATGCCGAGAGCCCTGGAAAATCCCAGAGCCAGGGTCGTTTTTCCCACTCCCGGCGTATCCTCAAGGAGAATATGTCCTCCGGCATAGATAGCCATAAGGACCTTTTCAATGACCTCCTCCTTGCCCATGAGCACCTTGCCCACTTCTTTCCTGATCTGTTCCGACTGCTTAATTACCATCCCTGCTGTTCTCCTCTTTTATAAATCTGTCAGGGAGCTCCCGGCTCTTTTATCACCGGCGCCTTGACGGACGGCTCCTCCACGACCGTCTCTTCTCCCTGGGCTTTATCCCGGAAATTCTCTTTCTTCAAATCTGAGGCATGCGGAATACTCTCCTCCCTCGATGTCGTGGCTTTGGGCTCTCCTTCTCTCTCTGATCCCGGGGCCTCCGATGCGTTCTCTTCTTCCAGTTTCGGGGCTTTGGGCTCGGCTTCTCCCTCCGATCTCGGCGCTTTGGGCTTATCTCCCGTGATATCCTCCCCGGACGGCTCCTCCGGCTCCTTCTCTTCTTCCGGTTCCGGCGCTTTGGGCTCTCCTTCTCCCTCTAGTCCCGGCGCTTCCGGCTCGTTTTCTTCCTCCGGTCCCGGCTCTTCCGGCCCATTCTCTTCTTCCGGTTTCGGCGCTTCCGGCTCACCTTCTCCCTCTGATCCCGGCGCTCCCGGCTCCTTTTCTTTCTCCAAAAGCTTCTCCGGAATCCGGTTTTCCGCCCCGTCCTCTGTCTTTACTATGTCCTGGGGCCGTTCTCCCAGCCAGTCCTTCCAGGCTGACAGGTAGGCCTGATAAACGGAATCCCCCGTGTCTGCGGAATCCGGCACATAGATGGTAAGCCTCTCCATACTTTCAAATCCACCAAAGGTCGGGGGAGTTGTTCCCGCAAAGGTAAGGGTCAGGGGAGCACCCTCCCGCCCATCAAAGGCCTGGTCTCCCAGAGAGGTTATAAGGGCCGGCAGGGAAAGCTCCACAAGGCCGGTACAGCCATAAAAGGCCCTACTGCCAAGGCCCGTGGTAAGGCCGCTTCCCCATCCCAGTGTCCTGAGATCCCTGCAGCCGGCAAAACAGGCATCCGGTACCGGCAGCGCCGTATACCAGTAAGCCTGGCTAAGGCCGCTGTCTGCAAAGCAGCTTGCGCCTGCAAAGGTCACTGAATCATGGATATAGGCGTAGGTCATGGAGGTACAGCCATAGAAGGCCTCCTCTCCCAGCTCCTTTAAATAATAATAGTAAAAATAATTGGTACCTCCTGAGGCATAGCTGTAATACAAAACCGTCCCCAGGGATCGGCAGTTATAAAAGGCTCTCCTTCCCATAGACGTGAGATTGTGTCCCTTCCCGGACGCGCTGAAGGTCTTTAGCTGGTTGCAGCCTGCAAAGCAGGTATCCGGCACAGAGGCGCTGGTGGACCAGGTAACTGCCGAAAGCTTGGCGCACCCGGCAAAGGCCCCCTCTCCCACACTCGTGATTCTTTCGGGGACAGTGATTCGGGTCAGGGCTTCATTTCCTGCAAAGGCCCCGTCATACACAGAGGTCACATAGCTGGGAATGGAAAGGCTCTCCATATCTACGGGAATATCCAGGAGCCGACTGCTGCCCTCCCCGTCCAGCAAAAGCCCGGATTTTGTCACGGAATAAGCTTCCGATACCCCCAATATCTTCCGCACCTGGTCTCCCCAGGCTGCCTGATAGTCTCCCAGGGCTCCCGGTTTTACGGCCACCACGCAGTCTTTTCGAACACCCGTTCTATTTGTTGGAGGCGCCGGTGCATAGGAAATAATCACCCGCAGCTCTTCATTCTTTGCGAAAACATTCTCCGGCAGGAAGGATAATGTCTCTGGCAGCCGGACAGCCGTCATGTAGGAGCATCCGTCAAAGGCTCCCTCCTCCACTGACACAATCCCCGTCTCAGCCAGATTCACTACCTCCCCTGTGGAGGTACATACTCCCAGGGTCTTTCCACCTTTTTCGTCCACATAGAACACACCCAGGGAATCCCAGTAGAAAAATGCAGTTTCCCCGCCCACTCTCTGAAAGCCCTTCTTTTCCCCTTCCTCCCAATATTTATAGCTTCTTTGGGCATTATTTTCCGTCTTTAAGATTTGCAGACTGGCTTCCCCATATCTTCTGGCCAGGGCTCTTCCCCAGGTCATGAGGTAGGCCTCATAAATCTGGTTTCCGGGGGAATCCAAAACCAAAATCTCCGTTGTAGGCTCCCCTTTTTTATGCTCCAGATTATCATCCATCCAATAAAAGGCCATATTGGTAACCGCCGGCGGCTCCTTGGCCTTTACAAGGATTTTATGCCAGGAGGCCGCCTCCCCCTCTTGGGGCTCTAAATAGGCAAAGGCCATATCTCCAATGGCTTTCACACTCTCCGGCAGCACAATCGTTGCCGCCAATGCATTTTCAAAGGCCCTTTCCTCCAGCTGGGCGACCGTATCCGGAAGCTCTACCCTCTCTATTTGGGAATTATAAAAGGCGCCGCTTCCAACAATGGTCAGGTTCTGGGGCCATTCCTTTATCTCCCTTTTGGCCCCGGGCATCATGACAAGCTTCACTTCCCCATTTCCCATTTTCCGGTACAGCACTCCGTCCACACTGAGATAATTGGGATTGTCCCCGGACACCACAAATTTTTCCAGGGCAGTAAAGCTGTTTCCCTCTGAAGTAATAATCTCTGTGACAGTTTTGGGAATTACAATGGTTGTAACCTTATCATTCTCCTTTATCCAGGCCAACTCCAGGGCAGAGCTTCCCTCCGGCACAACAAAGGTGCTGCTCTCCCCCGTATAATTCCAGCTGGTATCCCCGTCCAGGCTTCCGTCAAAGTGATCCTTATCCCCGTAGCTGGGAACCAGGTTTCCGTTCTCATCCTTGACAAAGCCCTCAAAATACTGGCCGCCATTGCTCCCCGCATTTTCCGCCACCCAGAGGAGCGCTTCATCCTCACTGGCAAATACCTTGTTTTCTCCGTCTATGATTATGGAAAATTTTTCCTTTTCCTCAGGTTTCTCCGGCTCCTTGTCCTCCTCCGGCGGGACCTTATCGCCGTCTCCCTCCTGGAACGGATCCTGATCCGGCTTTGCATCCTTATCTGGCTCCGGCTCATCCGTTTCTTCCTTATCCGGCTCCCAGGCAAAGCCCGGACCGTCGCCCCCCGAACCCACACCGGTATCCACAGTGTCCGTGGGGGAAAGGTGATCCGTCACCCCATTGGGGAGAAGGATCTGCTCCCGCTCCTCCGGCAGAACCTCTGTCTTTGTAAGCTCCGGGCTTTCCCCTTCTTCCTCCTCCGGCTCTGGCTCCTGCTGGGTATCACTGTTTATCTCCCGGGTATCTTCCCCTTCCCCGGCCAAATCATAGCCGGTCCTCTCAGGCTGGCCTGCATGTTCCATGGCAAAGGAGGTGTCAATCTCTCCCGGATCAAAGTCCCGGCTCTGTCCCGACACTCCAATGGCCACTGTAAGGGACATCACAAGGACGACGGCCACAATCCCCACGCCCCCCAAATGCTTCCCTATGTAATCCAAAAGCTCTCTCCCTCTATCCTTCACTCTCCGGCCTCCCTATGGTTATGACCAATTCATCAAAATCAATGGGCTTGGAAACATGCCCGTTCATTCCAATATTCACCGAACGCCGCTTATCCTCCACAAAAGCGTCGGCAGAAAGCGCATAGATAGGAATGGTCCTTGCATCCTCCCGTCCCAGCTCCCGAATAGTGGCTGTGGCCTCCCAGCCATTCATTACCGGCATCTGAATATCCATGAGAATGGTGTCATAATATCCCGGCTCATGCTGGGCAAACATCTCCACGGCCTCTTGACCGTTGGCGGCTCTCTCCACAGACGCCCCCATCTCCTCCAAAATGCTGATGGCAATCTCCGCGTTGATCTCATTGTCCTCCGCCATGAGAAGCCGCATTCCTTCTATAGTATATGCTTCCTCCCCAGGGTCGGTCTCCTCAGAAACCTCCTCCATAACTCCGTTTTCTATGTCCTCCTGGGCCTGGGACGCATCCACAGGCAGGGCAAGATATACATTGAAATCACTTCCCTTGCCCACCTCGCTGTCCACCACAATCTGGCCCTCCATCAGCCGCACAATATTGTCGGCAATGGCCATGCCCAGGCCGCTTCCCCCATAGCTCTTGGCAATGGTGGCCGTCTCCTGCTCAAAGGGCTTGAAAATACGCTTTAAGAATTCCGGGGTAATGCCCTTGCCTGTATCCCGCACCCGGATCATCAGATGCACCTTTTCCTCCACCCGGTTCATCTGCCGGAAGGTAACGGTAATCTGTCCTCCCGAAGGGGTAAACTTTACTGCATTTGATAAAAAATTAACAATCACCTGAGACAGCCGCAGCTCGTCTCCCACAACCCAGCGCACATCAAAATCCAGAAGCTCCATTTTGAACACAACGCCCTTTTCTTCAATGGTCTTTTGGAACATGGCCCGCAGCTTCTCCGCAAACGCAAAGAGATCAAAGGGCTCCTGAGCCAGCTCAAGCTTCCCGCTCTCAATGCGGGACATATCCAATATGTCATTGATAAGCCCAAGCAAAAACTGAGACAGGCTCTCCGCCTTTTCCAAATACTCGGAAATGGCTTCATACTCCGCCGAGCTCTTGCAGTGATCGTCCATGCGGGAGGCGCTCATTTTACTTAAGGCCAGCATCCCCAGGATTCCGTTCATGGGCGTGCGGATCTCATGGGACATGTTGCTCAGAAAATCCGTCTTATACTGCACATCTCTCTGAGCCTCCAGAATCTCCTCCCGCAGCCGCTCTATCTCCTCCTGCTCATAGGTAATTTCCCGAAACCGGAAGAGATAGGCATCCTTCTCCCTGGAAAGAACCACGGACAGCTCATACCAGCCCTCTCTCCCATCTGCTCCCCGGCCTGCAAAATTCTGCCGAAGCTCTCCCTCCCCATCCCAGACCTGCCATTTTTCCATAAACTCCCAGCGGTATTCCCGGACGGTAAGCTTCTCCAGCACCTGAATATCTGTCTCAATCTGCTCCTTGGGAATCCCCCAGATGTTCTCCGCATTTTCACTGAGATACAAAAGCCTTTTATCCTTCCGGTCAAGTATCATATAGACAATGTCTCTGGCATCAAAGACCTTTTGGAAAAACATTTTTTCGAACACAAAGTTTTCTCTGCTCCTTCTGTCCCTTCCGTACAGCCTTGCGGAAATCACCGCAGTCCACAAGGCCAGCCAGATCAGAAGCAGCAGGGCCGCCGCAATATACAAAAATTGATAGATGGTTCCCCCCGCCTGCCCCATGTTTGTAGCTCCTTTTCCAAAACCAGATTACCCTATTTATATCATATATCATTCCGGCATATCTAGCAATCTTTTTCGACAATCAACGGCGACTAAAAGGAGATGATTAACCCTGATCCGCCACAAAAATAAGGCCCCAGGGGAAATTCCTCCCACAGGGCCCTATGTATCCTTCTCTGCGTTTTCCTATTTTTCGGTTTTTACCAAATCTTCAAAATGAAAATACAGGCTGTGCACCTTGGGCTCCTCCTCCAGCTCCACCACAATCACCGTATTCAGAGAATCCCAGCGCCTGCCCTTTGTGACTACCCGGAAACGATGCTCATCCCTGGCAATCTCATAGGACTGAAAGAAGGGAAGATCCTCCCCGGTCTCCAAAAGGTATACCCTTTTGGCCTTTGTCTCCAGGTTGCAGATCTTAATTTCATCCGGATTCTCCCGGGTGCTCATAACATGCATGTAGAGGGTACTCCCCTTGGCCGTAAGGCCGCCCCAGCGTATCTCATAGGGGAAGTCCACACATCGCCGGGTTCCGTAGATGCTGTCCCCGTTGACCTTCATCCAGTCTCCCATGACCCGCATCACCCGGTCTCCCCCCTCAGGAATTTTACCCAGTGGATCCGGTCCCACGTTCAAAAGAAGGTTTCCCCCTTTTCCCGCCACATCAATAAGCATTTTCATAATCACCTTGGGATCCTTCCAGTTTTCATCGGTCTTGGAATACCCCCAGGTATTGTTGAGCGTCATGGGCGTCTCCCAATCTCCCCGATAGCCCAGGACCGGAATGTCATTGTCCCCCATCTGGCGGTAATCCCCGATTCCATAGCCGATCCGGCCGTTGATTATGCACTTGGGCTGTATGGAGAGCACCCAGCGGCGAAGCTCCTGACACAGATCCACCGGCATGTCATAGGGGGTGTCAAACCACATAATCCCAATCTCCCCATAGTTGGTGAGAAGCTCCTTCACCTGGGGCTTTACCTTGTTTTCAAAATAATACCGGAAGTCCTTTTTCTCCTCGTCAAAATCCCAGTCATTTCCGTTTCCGTTGGGATCCTCCCAGTCCTGCATCTGGGAGTAATACAGGCAGAACACCACCCCGTATTTTTTGCAGGCCTCAGCCAGCTCCTTTACCACATCCCGCCCAAAAGGGGTGTGCATAATATTGTAATCGGATACCTTGCTGTCATACATGGCAAAGCCGTCGTGGTGCTTGGCTGTAAAGCACAAATATTTGGCGCCATAGTCCACAGCGCTTTTCACCCATTCCTCTGCGTCAAACTCCACAGGGTTAAAGGTATCCTGAAGCTTCCGGTATTCCTCCAGGGGAATCCGGGCATTTCGCATAATCCACTCTGTGCCGTGGGGATAGGCTGTGCCGTTCCAGATTCCCCCCAGCTGGGCGTAAAGTCCCCAGTGGATAAACATGCCGTATTTGGCATCCCGGAACCACTCCATTCTCGTATCTTCCATCATGTTTTTATGTCTCCTTTATAAATTCTGGTCTCGTCTTTTCTTGGTTTAGCTTTTCCGGAGTCCACATCTCCCGCCTTTTTGGGCTCGGACCTCCTGTCCCTCCTCCCCTTCCGGCTTGTGGCCTCCTCTTTGATTCTCTATCCCCTATCCCTTGATGGCTCCGTTCATCACACCCTTTTGAATCTGGTTGTGGAAGAGCACATACACAATAATGGAAGGAATGGCGGACAGCACAATAAAGGCAAAAATCGGTCCCAAACGCATATCCCCGTCTCCGTAGAAGGAAAGCATGGCCCTGGACACGGTGTACAGCTTGCTGTTGGAAATCAAGGTCAGGGAGAATATCAGTTCTCCATAGGCATACACAAAGGCAAAGATGGCCTCCGTGGCCAGAATCGGCTTGCAGATAGGCGTCAGAATCCGAAACAGCAGGCGGAAATCCCCGCATCCGTCAATAATGGCCGCATCGTCGATCTCCCGGCTGATGCCGTTCATGGAGCCGGAGATCAGGAAGATGGACTGGGCCATATTAAAGGCAATGTACACCAGAATCAGATACCAGTATTGATCCTTTGCCTTTAAAATGGTGGCCAGGGAGGAGATGGGAATCAGGGTGGTATGTACGGGTATCATAACAGCCAACACAAACAGGGTGTAGGTGCTCTTGACCCAGCGGATATTTTTTCTGGACATGGGATAAGATGCCAGCAACGCCACCAAAAGCACGCCCCCCGCCGTGAGAAAGGCTACCAGAAGGGTATTTCCAATGGATCGCAGGGCTCCCACATCCACAATGGCCCTGATATAGTTTACAGGCGCCCAGGACTGGGGAAGCTGCCAGGGGCGAAGATAGATTTCCGTATTGTCCTTAAAGGAGGATAGTACGGCTAAGAGTAAGGGCACGGTAGTGGCTACAATCCAGAGAAAGGCCAGAATATAGGTGACGCCCATGCCAACCTTGGTTTTCTTGCTCATTTTCGTTTCCTCCTTTCTCAATAGATGTCGTCCTGCTTAAACACCCTGTTGCACACGGCGCTTAAGGAAACTCCCAGGATCAGCAGGATCACGGCAATGGCCGCGCTTCGGCCATATTTTTTATAGGTGTAGGCAAACTGGTAGATCATAATACCCGGTGTGGAGCTCAGATCGTTGGGTCCGCCTCCTGTCATGGCCCAGATAATGTCAAAGACCTTGAGACAGCCCGTGATTCCCAGAATGGCAAATACCTTAAAGGAATTCTTGCTTAAAGGCAAAATAATGTAGCGCAGGCGCTGCCAGTAATTACAGCCGTCGATCATGGCCGCCTCCACAGTGGTGTCGGGAATGCTGGTAATACCCGCCACGAAAATCAGCATATTATAGCCTGCAAATTTCCACTCATTAATGAGAATGGTGGTCCACACATTGACGGTAGGCGTATTCAGCCAGTCGATTACATGATCCCCCAGACCCATGGCATTTAAAATACCCGCCAGGATTCCTGTGTTGGGATTTAAAATACAGCGCCACATAAGGGCCACTGTAGTGGTTCCCAGAATCACCGGCAGATAGTACATGGTTTTCATAAAGCCGGTAAATTTTAGCTTTGAGGTCACCACCAGGGCCAGGCTAAAGGAGAGTGGCATAAGTATCACAAAGGTGCCGATCATAAAGTAGACGGAGTTCAGCATGGCATTCCAGAAGGTATCGCTGGTGAGAACCTTTTGAAAATTACTGAAGCCTACGAATTCCTGGGCCATACCATAGATTCCCTTCCAGGAATGAAAGGAAAGCTTAATGGTGGAAATGGTGGGATAGATAATGAATACACAAAGCAGCAGCAGTGCCGGAAACAAAAACAGGATCGAGATCAGGTGGTCCTTTCGCTTGTATGTCACTTTTATTACCTCCTTAACCTTTGGGCGTCGGACTTTTACGGTAAAAATGCCCGGAGAAGGACTCCCCGGGCATTCAAAAGCTTATTCAATATCTTCGTAGCCCTCAACAATCGTCTGCGCAATTTCGTCCGGCGTAGCCCCCAGCACAATGGTCTGCAGGGCATCTCTTACGATATTCAGTCCACCGGCCTCGCTGTCATAATTCTGCAGCTCTGCCAACAGTCCCTTGTTCTGTCCCATTACCTCTGCCACCTCTTCATAAATGTAGCTGCCTGCAGAGGATTCCACTGCAATGGCATAGGTGGAATTGGTCACGGCCGACAAACCGGAAATAAATTCCTTGCCCGTAATATATTTCAGGAAGGTGATGGATGCAGCGATCTCCTCCTCGCTGGCCTGGGTAGATACATAGTAGGCCTGAGACGCGCCGCCCTGGCACCATCCGTAGTACTCCTTATTCACTGCCGGGAACTGGGCGATATGTAAGTTCTCCGCATTGAGCTCCTGGGTATCCTCCAGCCAGTAAATCCGGGAGGTCAGATCCCACATAAAGGCACATTCTCCGGCTCCCATGTAGGCCCGCTCCTCAGAGTGTCCGTAAGCCAGCACATTATCCCCAAAATATCCCAGGTCATAGGCATCCTTTATAAGCTTGTAGATCTCTTTGCTCTCCTGGGAATCATAGCCGATCTCCCGGGTTCCCATTTTCCTTGCATCCTCGCCGTAGCTGGTGATAGCCAGGTTGGAGAACAGATGTCCGAAGCGGTAGGTATCCTTCTCTCCCACCATAAAGGGCTGAATGCCGTTTTCCTTCAGCACCTTGCAGCAGTTCATCAGCTCTTCCCAGGTGGTGGGAACCTCCAGATTGCACTGCTCCAGGTAAGCGCTGTTGTAAACCAGCACGATTTCGTAGGAGTTGAAGGGAATCCCAAAGATCCCATCATAGTCATCAAATACACAGGGCTCCCACATGGTGGGATATACGGAATCGTACCAGGCGGAATCCTCCTCATAGTACGGGGTCATGTCCACGATAAGACCTGCCTCCAGATAGTCCAGGATCCGGGATCCGCCGTACTCCATAAAAATATTGGGGCAGTCATTGGATGCAATATCCGTGGCCAGACGGCTCAGATAATCTGCCTCCACCGGATTCCAAACAATATCTACCTTTATGCCGTTGTCCATGGCATTGAATTCCTCAATCTTCTCCAGCGTGTAGGCGCTCTCCGCGTCAGCCCCTGTGGGGTCCTGCCGAGCGCAGAAGGTGATGACCACATCCTCGCCGGAACTCTCCGTCTCTTTTTCCCCTCCGGAAGAGCTCTCCGTCGGCGCCTGTGTGTCTGTGGTCTCCTGCTCCTGGGTGGGCTTGGAGCCGCAGGCAGCAAGGGAAGCCGCCATGGTTAGGGTTAACAGTAATGCCAGAAACTTTTTCATGATTTTTACCTCCTGTTTAAATTTTAAGTCCTTTTGTTCAAGTATATTGAACTTTATTCAAATATACTGTACATAACTATTTATATCCCAATTTCACAAATTTGTCAACTCTTCTGCTGGTTTCTTCCTTGTTTTGTAAAAAGTAGCCAACTCCTCTCCTGGTTTTTTGTGATAATTGACAAATTTTTCACCAGCTTCTCCCAGGTCTTTTCCGGAAATCACTTGACTATTTACCAAAAAATAACTACACTTACAAGGTAGTGAAAAATATAGACGGAAGAGGACATTGATATATGGAAAACCCGAATACCTTCTCCCCATCCGGGGCCAAGGAGGAAACTCCTTCCTGGATGCTGGGGTCTGTGGCAAAATGTATCCGTACACTGAAAACATTTACCGTAAACAAACCGGAGTGGACGCTCACCCAGCTTTCCAAGGAGCTGTCTATTTCCAAGAGCACCATGGTCAATATTCTGAAAACCCTGGAATCCTTTGGATATATTCAAAAGCTTCCCAATCAGCATTATCGCCTGGGCATTGAATTGTTGGAATTAAGCTATCACATCCGTGCCTCTCTTCCTATTCTGCATTCCGCTATCCCGATTATGGAAGAAATCCAGCGTCAGAGCGGGCAGATCGTGTACCTGACCATTCCCAAAAAGGGAAAGGCCTTTTATCTCCAGAGTGTAAACCCGGGAAACCGAAACATTTCCTATTCCATTACCGGGCGCTGTACCCTGATGCATTGCAGCTGCTGCGGAAAGATTATGCTCAGTGAAATGGCTGAGGAAATGGTGGATTTGATTATTGATACCTATGGGCTCCCCCGGTTTACCACCACCACCATTACGGACCGGGCCGCCCTGAAGGCAGAGCTGCAGACCATTCGGGAGCGGGGCTATGCTATCGAAAATTGTGAAGAATTTCCCAATGTCAAGGGGGTGGCCGTGCCCATCTGCTCCTCCAACCGGCTTTTGGGCTCTTTAAGCCTCACCGGCTCTGTATTCAGCATGCCTGATGAAAATATGGTGCAGTATGCCACCCTGCTGGCCAACGGCGCCAATCTTCTGGCCTCCAACGAGGAATTCTTTCCCAAATGTGATCCCTATCCCTGAGAAGGGGCCGCCTCTCCTGTTACATACTTCCTTTCCACAGGCAGAAACCAACAGGTAAAAAAGAAATAAGCATCTGGCCGGCTAAGGCTTGGGATGCTTATTTTTTCGTTCCATATTTTTTGCATTATTTTGCATAAATTGTCCGCAAATCGTGGTATTCCAGGGGGCCCTCCGTCTCCACCACAGCTACGGTGTCCAGAGCATTGATTGGCTTCTCCGGAAAAAAGGCCCGGAACCTGTACTCATCCCTGGCAATCTCATAGAGCTGAACAAACTTTAGCTCCTCCCCGGTCTCCAAAAGGGTCACCCGCTTTACCTTGGTCTTGAGATTATAAATGCGGATCTCATAGGGCTCGTCCGGGTAATCCAGCACATGCATATAGAACCGCCCCGGCTTTTGGGTGCAGCCGCCCCACTGATTTTCATAGGGCATATCCTCCATGGGAATGGCGCCGTAAATGCTCTCCCCGTTTTTCTCCAGAAACCGTCCCACCTCCAGAAGAATTTCATCGCTCTCCTCCGGGATTCTTCCTCTCTCGTCCGGGCCAATGTTCAGCAGAAGATTGCCACCCTTTCCCACCACATTTACCAGCATCCGTACCACCTGCCCGGCGGATTTCCAGTGGTGATCCACCCGGGAATAGCCCCAGGTATTGTTGAGGGTCATGGGGCTTTCCCAGTCCTCCAAAAAAGCATTGTGGGGGATATTATTGTCGTTCATTTCCCGGAAGTCTCCCAGACCATAGCCAATCCGGCCGCTGATCAGACATTCCGGCTGAAGCTTATGGACAAGCTCTGCCAGCTCATCGCTTAAATCCCGGGGCATGTCATAGGGGGTGTCAAACCAGATCATGCCAATCTTTCCGTAATTGGTGAGAAGCTCCTCCACCTGGGGCTTTGCCTTCCGGTAAAAGTAAGCCTGGAAATCCTTTTTCTCCTTCTCATAATCCCAGGTGTTTCCGTCTCCGTCCGGATCCTCCCAGTCCTGCATCTGGGAGTAATACAGACAGAATATGACGCCCCGCTTTTGGCAGGCCCTGGCCAATTCTCCCACCACATCCCGTCCAAAGGGGGTGTGCATAATGTTGTAATCCGATACCTTGCTGTCATACATGGCAAAGCCGTCGTGGTGCTTGGCCGTAAAGCACAGATATTTTCCCCCGTACTGCACCACCCGATCCACGATTTTCTCCGCGTCAAAGTCAACCGGATTAAATTCCTTTGCAATCTGCCGGTACTCCTCCACGGGAATCCGGCCATCCCGCATAATCCACTCCGCCCCGTCAAAGGCGGATACCCGCTCCCCCTTCCAGAAGCCTCCCAGGTGGGCGTAAAGCCCCCAATGAATAAAAATCCCGTATCTGGCCTGCCGGAACCAAGCCATCCTGCTGTCCTGTGTGTACTCTCCCATTTGGCATTCTCCCCTTTCATAGCCTGTATGCTATGGTGCTGTTGACTACCGTCCACTCATTCAGTATTATTGAACTTTATTTTGTATGGTTGTACAGTATAGTTTTGTTATATAACAATGAGGAGGGTTTGTCAACAGGGCATTTTCCTTAAATCCCGTTGCAAAAGCTTCCCAAAAAATGCTATGATTTTCTGGGGCGCCGCGGAGGACGAAGATCTGCTCCACCAGATTTTTGACGGGTTTGAGGCAGAATACCAGGGAGGTGAGCTCTGGCCGCATCAATAACCTGGCCATTTCCCAGCAGACCCGGCTGATTGCCCTGAACGCCTCGGTGGAGGCCGCCAATGCGGGAGCCGCCGGAAAAGGCTTTGCTGTGGTGGCCCGGGAGATTCGGGAGCTGGCTCATTCCAGCCAGGAGACGGCCAACCACATCCAGGCTATTACCAGTGTGGTCACATTCGCTGTATACAATCTCTCGGTGAACACCCAGCACCTCGTTGACTATATGAAGCAGTCGGTGCTCACAGAATTTCAAGCCTTTGTACAGTCCGGCAGCCAGTACAGGGAGGATGCCGCCTATATCCGACGGACCATGGATGAGTTTCATGAGAGAACAAAGCGGCTTAAACATTCCATGTCCGGAATCGCCGACTCTATCAGCACCATTACCAAGGCTATTGACGAGGGAGCCAAGGGAATCACAGGCGTGGCCGGCAACACCCGAAGTCTGGCCGAGGATATGGAGGACATTACAAATCGAATGGGTGTAAACCAGGATGTGGTGAAAGGCCTGGAAAAGGAAACCGTGGCCTTTAATAATCTGTAGAATATATAGAAACAGCCCATCTATAGCAGCTGTGTGGCAAAATAATTCCCCATCCTGGCTATAAAGGAGAGCACATCTCCCTTCATCGCCTCCGGAAAGGTGGTCAGCACAGGGGCTGTCTCGAAGCTTAGGGTTCCCTGGAAACGGATGTTCTTAAGTCCTCTCAGGAATCCTTCCCAGTCCGTGGAGGGACGATTTTCCCGGTTTTTGGTGAAGGTAAAGGGAATCTGGTGCAAATCGGAAATCCCATCATTATCGTGGATATGCAGGACCTTCAGTCTGTGCCCCAGGGTTGTGAGAAATTCCTCAAAATCAAGCCCCACCAGATTGGCATGGCCTGTGTCAAAGCAGAATCCCAGCACCTGTGCATGATATTTCTCATTCATCCTGTCTATCCGCTCCGCCGCCTTTTGGGCCTTGCAGCAGGGCCCCTCCACCAGATGGTCTCTAAGCCCTTCATACAGGTTTTCGATACACAGAGTAATCCCCATCTCCTTTGCCATGGGAGCAAGGAAATCCAGAAAATTTTCCGTCTCTTTCCACTCTGCCTCCTCAGAGCCCAGGTAATAGGAGAGCTTAAGGCCATGAACCACCAGACAGGGACATCCCAAAAAAGCGCACACCTCCAGGCTCTTGGGCGCTACCACATTTCGCAGATAATCGTTTAGCTCCCTGCTGCCCCGGGGCACATAGTTGGGATAGGGCATATGCATCTGGTTGATGGTGATCCCGGCCGCCGCCGCTCCCTGCTTGTGGGGAGTAAAAAATGCCTCCAGCTCCCCGACGGTTTTGTCAAAAAAAGCATTCACCTCTGAGGCATAGAGGGCTGTGTTCAAAAGATAGCCGTTGAGGCTAAAATCTCCGCAGGTAAATCCGGCCCTCCTCAAAAGAGCAAAGCCCTCCTCCGGATGCATGTCGTCCACCACATTTTTGGTCTGCACTCCTATGGGCAGCATTTTCACTCCCCCCTCTCCAGCCTGTCAAAATAAAAGCTTGGCATAAATTCATCGCTGAAAAATTCCATTGGATTAGTAAGTCCCATTTCCCGCAGCTGCTGCTGAATTTCCCGGTAGTAGACATTGCAGATAAATACGGCGCAGTCCGCGGGCAGATCCCGAAGAGACTCTGGGGATTTTACCTCCAGCCCCTCAAATCTGGTTCCCCAAAGTTTTGGATTGTTGTCACAGGTAAAGAGGGGCGGATAGGTTTTTCCGTAGCATTTCATATAGTTCCGGCACATATTTCCCGCGCCGAAAAGCACCCGGGCTTTATAGGCTTTCAGAAGGTTCTCCATGCCGATTTGCCACTGGAAATATTCTCCCGTGGCCTTGGCCAGCTGCAATAGCTGAGGCCGCAGCAGGGGCGAAAAGCCGGCAGCTGTGGTAGAGAAATCCAGGATCAGATGGCCGTCAAAGCCAATGCCCCGCAATCCCCGGATAAGGCCCAGCCAGTCTGTCCCGGAGCGCTCAAAGCCCGAATAGGTAAAGGGCAACAGGGAGCTCTCCCTGTGACCGTCATTGTCCCGAAGGATGACCGCCTTGATCCGACGGTCCAAGACATGGGCGAAGGCCTGCATGTTCTGACCGCAGATGCTGCAGGCTCCCACGTCCATGCAAAAGCCGAACCGCTCCTCCCCCGCAGCCTCATTGAGCCGGTCAACCCAGGCCGCGGCCTCGCCCGGGTCCGAACAGATTCCCCGGATCAGATGACCGTTTTGATCGTGGCATTGATTTTCCAGGAGGATCTGGACGTGGTTGTCTCCGGCCAAGGGAGCCAGGCTGAGATAAAAATCTCTGTTTGCCTGCCACGCTTCCCCTCTGGACAGGCCGGAAAACACAGGTCTTATGATGATAAACCCGCATCCTGCCTGTCCGCAGAGCCGGATGCTCTCCCGGGACAAGCCGGCGAGAAGAGGGGTTAGGTCCGTCCGCTTTGTGCCCGGTAGCTGATAGGGGGCCAGGGCGACGGGGGTGGACAGGCCAGCTTTCTGGTACTGGGCCAGTATGGGGTTCATGACTGTCGGCAGGCTGTCAGGATTCTCGGATATGAGGGGGCGGGTTCTGCTGCCGGCTGCTTTCCCGGGGAGGCCCATGGTCTCCAGCTCTTCGGGAGAGCAGAATCTGGAGACGTCCAGGAAAAGATTTTGGAATCCTGCCCTGATGACGTCGGCAATTCCCTGGGCGGGGCGGACAGTGCCTACTATGCCGGATGGGGCGCAAATAATGTCCATGTTATACTCCTTACTTTTTATAATACTGCTGGCGGCCGCCACAGGATCTGCTCTCTGTCAGCTCCTGTCTCTTCCAGCTCCTCTCTTATTCTCTCTGCCAGTTCTTTTTGCTTTACCGCAATGATGATGTAATCATATTCAACATCCCTGATCCCTTCCGGTGAAGATATGGGAAAAGGAGAATCCGAATATTCTCTCCACTTTTTATCTGCCCACAAAACCATCTGAAGCTGATTCTGCCGGTGAATCTGCCGGTAATAGCGCGCTCCCACTCTTCCCGCGCCGTATAAGACGATCCTGCTTCCCCTCGCAAGCTCTGAGAAGGGGAATACATAACCAGAAATTTGGGCCTCGGCAGAAAATCCCATAAAAGCAGGAATTGTATATATACGTGAAAGAATAAACAATTCCAGTTGTTGAAGAATACTCTTTTTCTGTGGATGCGTTTTAAAAGTCTTTTCCAAAGAAAGGTATAATTTATTTAAATCACTCATAAAGTTTTTATTCACGGTACGCATAATAGAATCTGGCTTATACCGATAGTAGTAAAAATTTTTATGCACAATCTTAATACGTTCTGATCTTAATATACAGTGAAACAGCAAATCTCTATCTTCTGCATATACAATGGTAAAGTCTATTTGTTGAACACTTTCTTTTACTATTTCCGCTCTATACATTTTATTTACCAAAAACGGAAGTATACCATCTTCAAAACGTCCTTGAAAAGCAATCATGTTTGAGATTAAATAACTCATAGACTCCTCTGTATCATATAGTCCCTCCTCAAGAGAATCCATCCGGACATGGTAGATACCTGGTTTATCTTCACAGCAACATCCTGAAGTAAGGATGTCACATGCCCCCATATTCTCCACAAAGAAAGCGACCATCTCAGCGTCAATCCTGTCATCTGCATCCACAAAGCAGAGATAGTCCCCCGCCGCCGCCAGCACACCGGTCCTTCTCGCCGCCGCGGCTCCCATATTCTCCTGATGAATCACACGGATTCTCCCGTCTCTCCCGGCGAATTCATCACAAACACCGGAGGACCCGTCCGTAGAGCCATCATCCACAAGAATCACTTCCAGATTTCCATAAGACTGACCCACGATACTGTCAAGACAGTCCTCCAGGTAACCCCCGGCATTGTATACCGGAACGATCACCGAAATCAGCGCCATGGTTTCCATCTACAGTTCCCCTCCCTCTCTCAACTTTTCCCTCAGCATAGTAGAACTGACTCTCTGCGTATAGGGGAAAAAGACCAGTTCCGCCCCCTGTTTCTCCAGAAACTCCTTATCCGCCATCCAGCTTGGGTGGTCCGTATGGTCATCTCCCGTAAACTGGCAGTCAAACTGAAACAGTTTCCAGGCATCCCGTATCCCGTCGCAGGAGAGAGGCAGCTCCTCAGCCTGATCCACATACCGGCAGGCCCTGACGATCTCCAGCCTGTCCTGACAGGAGATCACCG
Source organism: uncultured Lachnospiraceae bacterium (assembly GCA_947574135.1). Taxonomy (GTDB): domain Bacteria; phylum Bacillota; class Clostridia; order Lachnospirales; family Lachnospiraceae; genus RGIG4284. The sequence goes on along the minus strand of CANPIM010000008.1, from coordinate 33,614 downwards.
GGTACTTCTCCTTTTTCCGGTACACTCCCTCATCCGACACAAGGCCTACGATGAGGTAATCACACTGTTCCTTTGCCCTCCGAAGAAGATTCAGGTGCCCGGCATGAAACATATCAAACACCCCGGCCACATAGCCCACATGATATTTCTTCGCCCGACCCCTTTCCTCCTCTGGCCCCGCCTGGGAAGTCCGGGATTCCACGGCCCTGGGATAGGCCTTGGAGGGATCAAAAATACAGTAATTCCTCAGCCCCATATCTTCCAGCTGTTTCATGACAGAAAGATAATTCTTAATACAGATAAACACCTTGCACTCATCCGGCTTCATCTCCGCTAAAATCCTCGGCGGGCGAATCTCGATGCCATCCAGCTTCTGGCCCCACTGGTCATCATTGTTATCGACAACAGCCCAGATGGGATAGTCTCTTCCATACATATCCAGAAAACGCCTGGCAAACGTCCCCGATCCAAAGAGAATCAGCTTCCTGGCCTCTGCCCCTTTAAAGATGTCTCCGAAGATCCGCTGATACTCCCCCTCCGAATAATTCATCCGCTGGCGGTTGGCATTGACGATCTCCGGGTTGCGGCGGCATTTCTCATAGTAGACCTGAAGCTCTCGCCTTTTGAGAAGCTTTCCCAGGAACTTCCACTCCATCTGCTGCCACCGCTGCAGAAACTTTGTCAGCCCGTATCTCTCGTACAGCTCCGCAGCCGGAACCAGCCTGTGAGCAACAGCATTGCCCAGATAAAAACTGCCGATCATGCGTAAGAAAAGCACGTTGGCAGGATAGTGCTCCTCACAGAACTCCTGATCAAAAAATACAAACTCCCCGTTGATAAAAAAGCTGTTGAGAGGAACCAGGTCCAGGTAGCCTCTTCGCAGAATGGCCCCCTCCCCGTCGCCCGGATCCGGTTTCTCGATGTCCGACGACTGCAGGATCAGATCCCGAAAATGGTCCATGGCTGCCAGAAATTCCTCCTTGCTCCTCTGCAGGAGCCGTTTCAGATAGAGCTGGCCGCTCTCGGCCTCCACGTAGGGCATCCGGTAAGAGCCATGCTCCACCCGGCCCTCCACCACCAAAAGCCCGTGATCCCTCAGATCCTTCCCGTGAAGCTCCAGGGCTTTCAGCCTCTCCCTTCCTTCCGGATAGGCAGCCCGCTTTTCTACTGTTCCCGACTGATGTATGATGGTCAGAAGCGCATCCTCTCTCCCCCTCTCCGTGGAGCTGGTCACATGCCACACGTCCGAGAGTTCTCCCTCCATGGAACACTCAATGAGATAGGAGTTGGCCATCTGGTGAAACATGTGGTTTCGGATCAGGCTGTCGTACAGCGGCTCCTCCTCCAGAAAAACCGTCTCCGGGTGGTTGTAGGTGGGAAAGAGACGGTTTGCCAGGTCCTCATTGGGCATATAATCCTCCCCGTAGATCAGAGCCGGATTATTCAGGTCCGGGAGGACAGAAAAAAAGCGGAAGCAGCAAAAACCCGATTCCCGCAGCATGTTCTCCAGAGTATCCTTGTCATACATTCTTCCCAAAAACGGGTCTGCCTTTGTAACATAGGCCCTTCTGTAATCCTCAATACTGTCCATGCTGCGCCCTGTATAGGGATCCCTGTCCCCGCAGAAATACCGAAGGCCCAGGCGGTTGTTCATGCCCAGCACCATATGCCCGTCAGGTTTCAGAATACTTTTCCATGCTCTCAAAACCTTCCGCGGATCGACGCTTTTTTCCAGGTCCGTGACAGAGACCAAATAGTCAAAGGTTCCTCTGTTCTTCTCCAACCATTCCGAAACCAGGGTCTCCTGCCAGGGCACGCAGATGATGTCCGCCCTCTGCGCCGTCTCTGTCAGCAGTTCGCCTATGGGCTCTTGTCCGTCTCCCATATATAAAATTTTGCTGTCAGGCTTAAAGTCATACCATCGCAAAAGACCTTTGCGGATCTCTCTTATTCTTTCCATATCTGCCGTCCTTTTTCACTGATTTGTATTTTGAGACATGGCTTTTCGAACCACCTGGTCGGTTCTGAAAATATGGCGGAATCCATAGGCTTCCAGAATCCCATACAGCTCATACTGGCTCCACTCGGTAACAGCGAGCACTACGGCGCAGGACTCTGCCAGCGGCACGGCCTCCCTTACCTCCATAACCGGGATTCCCATACATAGAGACTGGCCCTCTGCCTTGCTGGTCACAAGAAAAGCATCCACGAATCCTCCCTGTCTCCAAACCGCCTCCGCCAAGCCTTTTCCCACCTGTCCGGCGCCATAGATAAAGAGCTTTGGATATGTACTCAGTGTGTGGAAAAACGCTTTTTCATAAACCTGGCTGTTTTTAAAATCACAGGCAGTCAGCCTGGCATCGGGAACCGCCCTGGCCGTCCTTCTGAAAAATCGGTCCCTGTCCTCCTGGATTTCACGGATCTGGACCCATACATTTGGCAAAAACGCTGACTCCTCAATCCAGCCCCGGTTTTTGTCCCTATGCAATGACTGCTCCAGCCTTACCAGAAGGGCGTACTGGTACTGTACTCCCACACGGTAATAATGATTCAGAAAATCCCGGTACTTGGAAGCCGCAAAATACCGGCATACTTTCGGGCAGGAATCCAATATGGTTTTCTTCGTCTCCTCTATCCACGCATATTCATCGAACACACAGAACAGCTTAGACGGATTATTCATGGAAGAGCCCGGTTTATCCCTGCGATAATGCAGCAGCGGATCCTTTATAAAAAACACCCTTTCTGCCTGCAGCCACACCTGGAGCGAAAAAGAAATGTCCTGGTAGGAAGCCCCGGGAGTCTCATGAAAACGGATCCCATGATCCGTGAGAAAAGAGCGTTTATAAATACAGGACCAGATGGAGTCTGCCAGATTCAGAATATCCGGACAGGAAAGCACATTCAGCATGGTCTCCTTTTCATAAACTCTCAGACGGTTCACAAAAGCGTCCTCACCGTCCGTATAGTGAAGATAGTCCCCCTTTACCACATCCGCATTCCAAGAAACTGCCGAAGCATACAATTTCCGAAGCATGTCCGGCTCCGCGAAATCATCGCTCTCCAGAATCCCGATATACCTGCCTTCGGCATGGTCCAGGGCCACATTCATGGTATTCCCATACCCCGTGTTCTCTTTATGGAGCACCCGGATCCTGGAATCCATGGCAGCATACCGGTCCAGGATTTCTCCGCTTCCGTCTGTGGATCCATCATCCACACAGATGACCTCAAAATCCGGAAATGTCTGGCCAAGCAGGCTGTCCAGACATTGTTCCAGATAGAAAGCCACATTGTAAACCGGAACCAAAACAGAGAGTTCCCTCATAATTTCACCTCATTTTTCCGAATCCAATCCGAGATAAAAGCCGCCGTCCGGTCACTGGCATGTCCGTCTTCATGGACCCCATATTCCTCCAAAAAGGACTCCACCCCTTCTTTGTAAGAATCCATATCAAATTCCCCCATATTTCGCTCCAGCTCCTCATTGGATTCCGCCACCGGAAAGGGAAGCTTGCGGTAGGGGATCAGAAGCTCATATTCATTAGAAAGATAATCCTCCAGATCCGTGGCAAACAAAAATACCGGTTTCCTCACAAAAGCCGCCTCAAACATAATACTTGAAAAATCAGATATGAGAATGTGGGAGGCAGACACCAGTTCCTGGCTGTCGCTGTATCTGCTGGCGTCAATGACGAAATCCGGTTTTTCCACCTTCTCAAAGGCGGTGGCTACGGAAGGGTGAAGTCTGGTCATAATATACCATTCTCCGCCAAAACGTGTCTCCAGCGCCTTTTTCGTCCGGTGAAAATCCAATCCAATATTGCGGGACTCGGCGGCTGTCTTTCCTTTTGTCCTGCTGAAGCGATAGGTAGGCGCATAGATCAGCACTTTGCAATCTCTCTTCAAATGATAATACTCATAGACCTTATCTCTGTTCTCCGCCTCATGAAACAGCCCGTCCGAACGGGGAGAGCCATATGGCAGCACTTCCCCCTGAAACTCAAATCCCCTCCGACAGGAAACCGTATCAAACTCACTCCCTGTAATAATATGGTCGATCAGTTCCTTTTCCCTTTTCCAGACTCTTATTTTCTCCGGCACACCCTGGAAGGTGGACGCATCCAGATAAAACTTCTTCAGCGTAACGCTGGCCCAGTGCTTTGTCTGAATATAAAGCTGGCCCTGACGCTTTATAACATATTCAGGAACCGGTAAATCGAATATCCACATAACAGCCGTCTCCATCTCATAGATAAAACGCTTCCAGTTCCTCCCGTATATTTTTCTAACGCCTTCCGGAACCTTTGCCGCCATGTCATTAACCGCCCATACAAGCTCCAGGTCACTCCTTATTCGCAGCAATGCCTCGGTAATATACTTTCCGTGATCCGTATAATCTCCATAGGATTTAAAAAATATTTTCTTCTTATTAATCCGTTCCTCCCTACAACACTGTTCCGCGAATCTTACTTTTTCCTCCTCATTATCATAATCTGACTTTAGCTCCACAGGTAAGGCTTTTCTCCTGTTAGCCTCCATGATCAGCAACACAAAATAACATTTCACTCCCATTTGTTCTAATTGTGAAATGATTTCTTCATAAAAATTAGCGCTTGCGATTAAGACCACAATCTCATCTCTGTCATATCCATCAAACAAGGACCTATCTGATATTGTTTTCTTACCGGCTTTCAGGCCAAAGGCCTCCGGAATGAGCTCATCCAGATCCAATCCCTGTTTTCTCTTATCATTGTCAACCACTCCCTCTAATTCAAACTTATCCCCATACCACTCAAAAAAACAGCCACAACACGCTCCCCCTCCAAAGAGAACAATCTTTCTTTTCCCCGCCTCCCTCTCAAAGTCGTTCCATGTCTGCTGATTTAAATCATGAATGCCGGAAATGTGCTTTCCTTTTTCTATGGAAAGATCAATGATATCCATTTACTTATCCTTTCTTTTCTCCAACACATTCTGTAATGTCTGTTCCAGTCTCTCTCCAAAACGCTCTAATGTAAAATGCTTCTCATAAGTCTTTCTGGCCTTCTGCCCGATCTGGCATAACTGATCCCTGTTTCCCATGATCCATTCCATTTTCTCAGACAGAGCGCTCCCGTTTCCTTTCGGGAAGATAAAGCCGTTCTGGCCTTCTACAATATAATCCGCCATTCCAATGGAATCAGACACAATGCAAGCTTTCCCATACATCAGCGCTTCTGTCACCACAATCGGAAGGGGATCCTCCCAGGAAGGGCAAACCAGCACATCAATTTGATCAAATGCCTTTTGAATCTCCTCACGGGTCATCTCCCCCAAATGCACAGCCGACGTCTCATGAGAAACCATATCCCTGATCCTGTCGCAGTAAGAATCCTGTCCCATCAGGCCGATAATCCAAAACAAGGCCTTATTTTTTAACTGTCCATCTATATTTTTTACTGCCTTCAAAAACAGATCCTGGGCCTTCCTGGGCGTCACTGCGCCGATAACGGCAAAAATCATTCTGTCTTTCCCGCCTTTACAGGCGATAGCCCCGGATTCATCCGGAATTCCATAGGCAAGGGTCCCGGTGATTCTGTTGGGAAAATAATAATTAAAATTCTCCTGGGCGATTCGGCTGACCCCGTAGATCTCAGCGCCCTCAAACCGCTCTTCCTTTGCGTATTCGTCAAATTGGAGCAAGGTCGCCTCATAAAAATTACTGGCCTCATGGATCCACCATACCACAGGTTTTCGCTTACTGATTTCACTGGCACACAAGAGCATGGGAAACACATTGACAATCACAACATCAAACTGCTCAATCAATGCCAGCTCTTCTTCATAAAGATAGGGCAGTGCCGGGCATATCACAATATTCAGGCCCTGATTCTTGATCTCTTTGATAAAAACCGGATTTCCCCCCGGAGCCGCCAGCACTACCTCATAGTTTCTCTGTCTCAACGCCTTAGCCCCATAAACCGCCGCCAAAGCACCGCCGCTGTAGCCCAGATCCGTGGAGATAATAAGAACCCTTTTCTTCCCTGAGCATACCGCCCTGTGTCCACAATGAAAATAAAAGGTTCCTTTTTCCTTCTCGCTTTTGTATCTTCTCCAATACCAAATCTTTTTTGTATCAACGCCTGACTCCACAAGCTGTTTCTTCATCTCGCCAGCCGCTGTACTCATGAGAAGCACAATATCAAAATCAAGCATTCCGATTCTTTCCACCGCAAAGACAGGAATGCCGTCCAGCTCTGTTCCCTGTATCTCCCGGTTATTATCAATGATAGCGACCAGACAAACATCTGTATCAGCCAGAAGCTCTTCCTTTCTTCTCTGATAGAATCGGCCCGCTCCAAATACAACTATTTTCATATGGGTTTCTCCCCCGTCGTGTTCCTATAAGCCCGCTTCCCGTTTAACATATCTAATATCTTATAATTACAGCTGTTCTTTCCAAGGGAGGCACTGCTGTTCACTGTCTCCCAAAACTCCTTCTGCCCGGGAAATAATTTTAATTGAAAGACATCATCGCCTTCTAACCTGCTTGTCTCAGGGACAAACAGCACCTTTCTTTGATTCCCTGTTGCCAAGAACCGTCTCCCTGTCTCATCATTTTCCGCATACATCATCAGCAAAATGTTTTCGTAATTGATCTTTTCCTTTCTTCGGTTCCACTTATCCCTGGCTTCATCAGCTGACACGTCATGATTACACCAGATCTCCACATCGTCTAACCCCATTACAGGAAACTCTTCTCTGCTGTGAGGATCCCTCTGCCAGCGTTGAAACTGAAGCTCCAGGGACATATAAAATTCTAAATTCTTTATCAGCTTAAGAAAGCTCTCATCTGGTATAGCGAGATTTTTACAGGGAGACTTACATTCCAACCCGAGTGTATGATACAAAATACCGCCCACACAATTGTTGCATATAATGCTCAGATCACTGTGATAAATCTTCAGATATTGATCCCAGCTAAAATAGGGAATACTTAAAATTCTCGATGACAATATCCTTTCCTTCTCTACACCTAAGACCTGTAATTCTTCCCATACCTCAAAAAAATACTTATCTGACATGACGAGACAGTAATCCATATCCGCTCTGTAAAGCTCTGTTGTCTTATAAACCTTCCACCCGTCAATCTCAGCCGCTTCCGGTATGCTTTTGTCCGTCACTCCCACAATCTTTATTGTGCCTTGACCTTCCCAGTATTTTAATAAATTTAATGACCGGTTATATTCCCTTCCTATTCCCCATAGTAAAAGCTTGGGCTTATTATCCATAATCACGATTTCTATCCCCTGCCTTCGTCCAGATCCGTAATAATTTTTTCCAGGGAGATGATTTTACAATTCATCCTTTTTTGCAAGGCAGCCTTGATTTCCTCCACATCAGACAACGCAGTAATCACCACCGCGTCAACCTGGGGAACCGCTTCATCCGGCCCGTAAATAGGGATTGGCGCCTTAATAAAACCTGCTTTCTGATCAATCCCGTAAACCACTTCCACCTTGCTCCCGGACAGCTCAGCCACTAAGTGCCTTCCCATCATCCCGGCGCCGTATAATCCAACCGTTTTGATACCCCGTTTTGTCAAATACTCGGCCATCGTTTTCCCCTGTTCCCGAAGCCTCATCCAGGCATCAAAAACCTTCCAAAATTTTTCATACCGAAAAGCCTTTTTGCGATAGAAGTCAAATTCCTCATTCCATATGGAGTTCCGATTTTTATCTTTTTCCTTAAAATCCTCTATGTACTCTGTATAGTGTTCAACAGCCTCTTTTACCGCCTCCAGATAGGAGTATCCGTTCTCCATATCCGGTTCCAGATACATTCCCTCCCCCACTCATTCCATGCGTTTAAAAATGTATACTCATTTCCCGCCGCCTCGTTTTTCGCCATTAATTTGCAAAGATATTCTTGGAACCGTTCAGGCGTTCCTCCTTCCACTACAGTCCCGCCTCTTCCACGTCTCGGAGTATCGTCATATCCGACGAACCCTCCATAATACGTTTTCTTTCCAAGACCTTCCGCAGACAAAAGAGCGTTCCAAAGCTCCTCATATTGATACTTCACCACGCCATCTTCCATTTGAGGCTTTATTCTTGAAATGGATTTTGGTGGTTCATGATTTAGAATTCCGTTTAAATATTTTTCTGTATGAATGTCTGTTTTCGCCCCAATTACATAAATACCTTTAAATCCGTCCTCCATAGCCCATTTATTCCAACTGGCAAGCATACCTCCAATACAGGCTATGAGATAGGGTTTGTAAATTAAAAACAGGGGCTTTCCATTATGTTTTATGTAACGCTCATCTCTAAAAAAGTCTCTCAAATAGTCGTAATGAATTCTCCAATCCTTTTCTTCACCATAATGCTGTTCTAATAGAATTCCAGAGCCGACATGTTCTGCCTTTTCAAATCGAGAGGCCCACCCATTCTTTTCCTGAATACTGCTCCAAGTTCTCGCCCAAGTTTCATTTGCCCAGCAAAAACAAAAATTCATATTCATATCTTTCCATCGAATCAAATTTTCCGCCGGTCTTTCCAGGATTCGTTTCCCATCCTTGAACCAATAATGGTAAAAGCATTGGCCATCTATACCATATTGGCTCATTAAATCCGCTTGCCATTTCATCGTGGTCTTTTCCATTAGGTCATAATAATTTTCATTTAATGGAACCTTGGGCTGCTCATGTTTGTCATATAATTTATCCGCGTTTTTTACCGCCGTCCAATCTGTATACCCATCTCCCCACCACTCATCATTCTCCTTCACTCTATGAAACTGCGGCAAATACATGGAAATAATCTTCATTACCTTCCTTATATGATGTTTATAAAAATAAAAACAACATATTCCTTTCATTTTTCTTATTCTGTGGTTTAACATATTCAGACATTATGGACTTTTGATTTTTCATGTAACTTAATTACTCAACAGAAGCATCTTGACACTACATTTATCTGAATGGTTTATTAAGCCAGATATTGCATAAAGTCTCAGTGATAATGGTTGGTGGGCATCATAACATCAAACTTTATAAAAAGAGAGCTCTTTATCTATCCCAATAACTCATACCATTAATATAGATGAGTTATTGGAATAGGAAGTTCTTTCACCCAGAGATTGAGATAGCAAATATTATCACATGCCCTCATTCCTTAATTATGTTTATTCTGAATTTTAAATAATGTCGTTACAAAAATACGACTATGTTAAACTGACAAAATAAAATTTTACCTAATTTTCCAATATAAATCGAACTCTTTCTAAGTCATTGGGTGTGTCCACAGCTATGGTATTTGAATCAACTTCAATAAACTGAACTCGATATCCATTTTCTATAAAGCGCAAAATTTCTATATCCTCTATTGCTTCTATCTTCGCTTTTCCATACTTCACTCCAAAATCGCAAAAAAACTTTAGTGCCTCTGGCTTAAAACCATAAACACAAACCTGTTTATAATAGGAATAATTTAAATTGCCTTTGGGATACGGTGCTGCTGCCCTGGTTAAATAAATGCCAATCCCCTCATAATTTGTAATTACTTTTGGAACAGTAACATTGACCAGATCGACAGGGTCTTTTATTTTGGTCATTAAATTCGAAATCTGTAATTCTGGATTTGTATAAAACGGTTCAATAGCCGCTCTTATTGTCGATGGCTCCAATAACGGCTCATCACCCTGAATATTAACAATTAAATCTGCTGGAATTTTACGAGCCACTTCCCCGACCCGATCCGTACCTGTTTTATGGTCAGCAGAAGTCATAATAACATTTATTCCAAGCGAGCTACAAGTGTTATAAATCTTTTCGTCATCAGTCGCAACATATACAGCGTCAAAATCCTCAACCTTCAAGCATTGGTGATAAACCCACCAGATCATTGGCTTACCACAAATATCCGCCAACGGTTTTCCAGGAAATCGAGAAGATTTATAACGCGCCGGAATCACACCAATAATTTTCATAATATTATTTCCTTTCTTCCAAAAATGTCTGTACAGAATCAAAATAGTTCTTGTACGACTCTTTTACTTTCCTCGTTGTACAATAGTAATCAAACATTTCATCATTTTGAACTGTGGTTTCTTTTTTTATCTGCTCTTTTAACTCATCAATATTTCTAAAATAATTTTTTCTTTCCTTATACAGGAGACCATCCCATTTTTCATAATATTGAAAGAATGGCTGCTTCAAATAGATCAGATCTACAACCATAGAGGTTCCTGATCCTACTAATGAAAAATCACTACTTTCACACATCTGTTTGATGGTTTCTTTTTTAACATCTCTTTGAATTATATATCGTTTATCAATAAATGCATCATACTCACCTCCTTTGCATGACGGATGATATCTCAGGAAATATTTTAGATTTTCTTCCTTGGCCAACATATTAGCTGCTTTTATCAACTTTTGATTTTCTTCAAATAGTACCTTTCCGCCTAATATAACGCTAAAGATCCCTGTTTTCGTTTTCTTATGCAACTCATCTGGTTTAATATATCTGGGAATTCCCAAAACTCTAATTTTATCTCTCAGTATTCCACATTCTATCGCTAATTCTCTGCTGTACCGATTCCATGCCAGCCAGTCATCCGCAACTGATGCTCTAAATTCAAGTCCTTTCCAGTATCCACTTTTGTCAAAAATCCCATGTTGAAGAGTAGCCGTATATATCCCTTTTTTTCTCATCCATTGTACCAGCATATTCTCATAGGGATTCGTGTCACTATAAACCAATCCGTATAAATATTTTTTCGTTTTCAGGATGTTATTCATCCTTTTGCTATAAAGCCTTGATAATCCTAAAACACGTATCCATAATAGCCTTTTCTTAAAATCTGCCTTATATTTTTTTAACTGCCAAAAACTCTGAATATCCCATTTCATCATTTCGAAACCACGTCTCCAGTTTCTCCGCTCATTTGGCAGCTTTACTGGCACCACATAGTCAAACATTGGATATTCTTTAATAAAATTCTCGAAAATTGTTATATGATCATTTCGAAAATAAAAATCCGAATAAAAAGCAATAAATTTATTTCCGTTCTTTTTGCTATATTGATATTCATATCTATCATACCATCTTGAATTGAACAGTTTTTTTATTTGCTTATAAAAGGATACTTTTTCATCATATGTCTCATTGAGAATCAGTAATATTTTCTCTATATCTATGTTTTCAAATTTGTCAAATGAAATATCAACTATGCTTTGATCTGCTAATCCCATTTTCTTTCCTTATTTCCTCCAAACCACCCGATTCACAACAGATACATAACTCTGAATCATCTTTACAACCTTCATGCTCACATTCTCCTCCCGGTAATCCGGCACAATAGAGGCCAGGTCCTGGACTTCATTCATCCCTATGGCAATCTCGATTCCCTGCAGTACGCTGTCCTTCCCGATTCCGGCAAGAATAAAATTCCCTTTATCCATAGCCTCCGGTCTCTCTGTAGACGTCCGGATACAGACCGCCGCGAAGGGATAGCCCTTGGCATTAAAAAAGGCGCTTTCCTCCGGAAGAGTCCCGCTGTCAGATACCACACATTTGGCATTCATCTGTAAGGAATTGTAATCGGAAAATCCAAAAGGCTCCATCGCCCGGACCAGGGGGTGAAACGGAAAGTTCCTTTTGGCAATAATATTTCTGCTTCTTGGGTGCATGCTGTATATAACCGGCACCTGATAAGTATCTGCCAGACAGTTGACCGCCTCCATAAGCTCATAGAAATTGTTCTCATTATCCATGTTCTCTTCCCTGTGAGCAGACAAGAGAATATATTCCCCTCTCTTCAGGCCAAGCTTATCCAGAACATCACTGTTTAAAATCTTTTCAAAATGCGCGCTCAGCACTTCCGCCATGGGAGAACCGGTGACATAGGTCCGCTCTTTCGCCGTCCCCTCCCCATTCAGATACCTTCTGGCATGTTCCGAATAGCATAGGTTCACATCGGAGATATGATCCACAATGCGTCGGTTAGTCTCCTCCGGCAGATTCTCATCAAAACACCGGTTCCCTGCCTCCATATGAAAAATCGGGATCTTCAGACGCTTGGCGGATATGGCTGAGAGAGCCGAATTGGTATCCCCCAGGATCAACAGCGCGTCCGGCTTCTGTTTCATCATCAGCTCATAGCTTCTGCTGATAATATTGCCCATGGTTTCCCCCAAATGTTTTCCGGCCACATTGAGATAAAAATCCGGTTCTCTCAAATCCAGATCCTCAAAAAAAATCTGATTTAAAGAATAATCATAGTTCTGACCCGTATGAACCAGACAGTGATCAAAATACCGGTCACACTTCTTTATGACCTCCGAAAGCCGGATAATCTCCGGTCTTGTCCCTATGATTGTCATCAATTTCAGTTTCTTCATAATCTTAGACTTCCTCATAATAAGTATCCGGTCTTTCGGGATCAAATACTTCATTTGCCCACATAACCGTAACTAAATCCCCTTCCCCTATATTGGCAATGCTGTGCGTGTATCCCGCGGGAATGTCCACCACTTCCAGCTGTTCTCCGGAAACCACATACTCTGCCTCTTTTCCCGTAACCATGTGGCGAAACCGGATAAGGGCCGTTCCCCTCACCACCAAAAACTTTTCCACCTTGGTATGGTGCCAGTGGTTGCCCTTCACAATCCCCGGTTTTGTCACATTGACAGAGATCTGACCAAGGTCGTTTAAATGCAAAAACTCCGTAAAAGACCCCCGTTGGTCCCGATTCATTCTAAGTTTATAAGAAAAATCCTCCGGCTCCAGATAGCTCAGATAAGTACTGTACAGCTTCTTTCCCAGCGGATCCTCAATATGCGGGATTTCCAGACTGACCCTTGCCCTCTTAAAAGCCAGAATCCTCTCCGCCACTTCTCCCACTGTGGTCTTATAGGTTTCCGATACTTCCGGAAATCCCCCGCCCCTATGGTTTCTTTCCTCTATACAGGAAATCAGTTCTTTTACCACATCATCAATATATACCAGCGTGACCGGCGCGCCGGGATCATGCACAGTGATGTCCAAATCATGGGACACATTATAGCAAAAGGAAGCTACAAAACTGTTGTAGTTAGGCCTGCTCCATTTTCCAAACACGTTGGGAATACGGAAAATAAAGACAGGGCTTCCCGTCCTTCTTCCATATTCCTGAAGGATTCTCTCTGCCTGCCGCTTGCTCCTTCCGTAATGCACATGGGGCGTGTCCAGTATCGTGGACGAATAAATCACCGGTACCTTCTTATGCTTTGCCTCAAGTATTTCTGTAAGCTCCTCCGTAAAGCCTGCGTTTCCCGAATAAAATTCCTCTTCCCGCTTCGGCCTGTTGACCCCTGCCAGATGTATGAGAAACTCACATTCCTCCACATAGCGCTCCAGCTCTTCCCTGGCTGTGTTCCGATGGCAAAGCAAGAGCTCCTTATAACCTCTGTTTCTCAATTCCGCAATCAGATTTTTAGCTATAAATCCCCCTGAACCGGTGATCAGGATTTTCATCTTCTCTGCCCCCATATTCTCAGCCTCTCTTTCACATAAGGCAGCTGTGCCAGCTTTGACTGCACCTGTTCCACATTCAGCTGTATGGTGTTGGCCGACGTAAACTCCGTGATATCCGCCCGCTTCAGGTTCCCTCTGCTGAAATAATTGTCATAATTCAAGTCCCTGTTATCCGCAGGAACCTGGTAATATTCTCCCAGATCCACGGCTCTGGCACATTCTTCGTTGGTCAGCAGAGTCTCATGCATTTTTTCCCCGTGCCGGATTCCGATTATATGTATGTCCGGTTCCACGTCGAAAAGCCGGCTCACAGCCTGGGCCAGAATTCCGATGGTACAGGCTGGAGCCTTCTGAACCATGATGTCACCCGCAGCCCCGTTTTGAAAGGCATATACTACCAGCTCCACCGCCTCCTCCAGGCTCATAAGGAATCTGGTCATATTGGGTTCCGTGACCGTAAGCTCCTTTCCCGCCATAATCTGATCCATAAACAGCGGGACCACGGATCCTCTGGAGCAAAGCACATTGCCATATCTTGTCCCGCAGATCAGCGTCTGCTCCGGCGTCACGGTCCGGGACTTGGCGATGAATACCTTTTCCATCATGGCTTTTGAAGTTCCCATGGCATTCACCGGGTAGGCCGCCTTATCTGTGGACAGACAAACTACCTTTTTTACACCGGCCTCAATGGCGGCTGTCAGCACATTCTCAGTACCCAGCACATTGGTTTTTACTGCCTCAACAGGAAAAAATTCACAGGAAGGAACCTGCTTAAGAGCTGCCGCGTGAAAAATATAATCTACCCCATATATGGCGTTTCTCACGCTCTGAATATCACGCACGTCGCCTATGTGGAATTTAATCTTCTTGGAATCCTCGGGAAAAGTTGACTGATATTCATGGCGCATATCGTCCTGCTTCTTCTCGTCTCTGGAAAAAACGCGGATTTCCCTGATGTCCGTCTGTAAAAATCTGTTTAATACGGCATTTCCAAAGGAACCTGTGCCGCCTGTGATCAGCAATGTTTTACCTTCCCATGTTGTATCTTCCATTTACTTACCTGCCTTCACTTATCACTTTAATTTATTGTAAAAAATCTGCCCGATATGTGCTGGATTATTAGGATTCGAAATTGCGTATTCTATCTTCCTATAATCCTCTTCATTTTTTTCATAACAAAGCAGCGCCTCTAGCAATTCATAGGCAAAATACATCCTACTTACACGCTCCACCTGTTCTCTAGTAAGCAATACCCTGATTCCGGATAATATACGGCTTTCAAGCTCCTCTTTTCTGTTTCCTGCTCTCGCGCACTCAAGAACCACTTTATCCGGAATATCACAGAATATATGTTCTAACTTTTCTTCTGTTGAAAGAGGACAATTTCTACTAAGCAATGAATTTACTTCAAGTGTCACCTGTTTTATCCTTGCTCTGGTTAATTCATTTATATAGGTTTCCACAGGTAGTCCCCACTCGGAAAATAATTTTTTATAGCCATGATATATCTCATTAAACATCTCATGCTCATAAGGATAATACTTTCCTACAGAAGCATTCATCCCATCTTGTTTATATTTAAAAAAATCATAGACCGGCTCTTTCATAATGAATGCCGATTTTATATCAATGGCTATACTTATATTAAATAAAGTGTCCGCACCATAAATATCTGTGCGAAATTTATGTCTTTTCATGATCTCGGCACGATACAAATTTGCCTGATTCTGTACCAACATCGTAGATAATAACAGGGGCCAGCCTTCATGAACCTTTTTCTCATCAGAAAAGAAAATTTCTTCTTTTACCAGTTCATCCAGCTGTCCTACATTATAATTTAATATGTTCTGATTTTCGTCACATTCATGCACAAGGACTTTTGTCCAAATAACATCCGGATTATAGGCACTTGCTTTTTTAGCCATAAGCCCTAAACTTCCCTGCCGCAATTTATCGTCAGAGTTTAAGATATAGATATAATCCCCTTTAGCTAACTCAATCCCCTTGTTAAAGCTTGCATAAATCCATTGATTTTTTTGATGTACCACAGTAATGCGACTGTCGCTTTCCGCCATTCTATCCGCTATAATCGGTGTTTGATCAGTAGAGCCATCATCAATAATAATTAACTCCCATTGGTCATAATCCTGCTCTATAATACTTTTCACTGCCAGAGGAAAATACATCTCATTATTGTATACAGCCATAACGATACTTATCAGCATAATATCCTCCTGTTTCACAGACACTTCCAAATCAAAAAACGGACCTTACTTTATCAAAGCTGTTCCATAACCATTATTAATCGTTTTTCCAATGACCTAAAGGAGAATTTCTCTAAATAAGTCCTTCTTCCTGATTGTGCCATTTTTCTAAGCTCCTGTCTGTTCTCAATACAATAACTTATCTTTTTACTCAGCTCAGCCGCATTCTCCGACTGAAAAATCAAACCGTTTTTTCCATCTTTTATATAACGCGAGATTCCCGCCGCGCTTGATACAATCACCGGCACTTCTTTCATCATTCCCTCTGTCACGGCCATAGACATTGTTTCCATTCTGGAAGCACATATTAAAACATCTGATATATCCAACAGATCCAATACAGCCTGATTTTTTATCTCATTCCAAACACGGACCGGCAATTTTTTGTCAGAGATTTCATGAATGACTTTTTGTCCAAACTCTGTATCTGTTTTTCCAACAAACCAGAATTCAGCACATTCTAACTGGTCTTTCTTCAATAAAGAAATCGCCTGTAACAGAACATCGTGTCCTTTTAATTTCGATATGGATCCTACAGTAATAAAAAGCAATTTTCGCAATAAGGATCTGTCCTTTGTTAAATTTATCTGATCTGGAATTCCGTAAAGAAAATTATTTGAACACACATCCGGCCAAAACTTATTTAGTGCTTGTTTTGCCACATCACTAATTGTATATAATCTTAAATTCTGTTTTTTAATCTTGCAAATCAAGTCAGAAATTACACATTTATATAATATTTCAGGTTCATGAATCCACCAGATTACCGGTATCTCTACGGGTCTTTCAAGCAACAAATAATATAACTGCACTGTATTGACAAATATGATATCGTATTTCCGCATCCAATTAATATCTTTTATCGTTCCCATTCTTAAACGTTCATCTACAATAACCGTTATCCCTATTGCCAAAAAATCCTCTCTCAATTCACCATCATACGGAGAAACCAATGTAACATCATAGTAATTTTTTCTTAAGATTTTTGCCACTTGAAGCAAACAGTTTGGAGCCCCGGTGATAGATAAATCATGGGAGATTAATATGATTTTTTTATTTAATAACGAGTTTTCGTGCGCTGCTTCTTTTGCACAATAACAGCTGATATTGGTATTATTCTCCGAAGCTTCCAACTGAAAAAAGTAAAATATTTTTTGTTCAGATACTCCCATTGAAATCAATTGCTTCTTAATTTCATTAAGATAGGAACTTAAAATATAAATCCTGTCATAGGTATAATTTTTCAACTCTTTCGGCGAAAGAATTTTATGTCCATTGAGAAAGGTTCCCTGAATTTTAATATTATTATCTAAGAATGCTATAATATCAAACTGCTCTACCCACTTGCAGTATTTATTATAAAATTCACCAGTGCCAAAAATAAAAACTTTCATTTTGGTAGTATTCATTTCTCCAACCCTTCCCACAAAACCAAAATCTTATCTTCTTCTCTTAAAGTTGGAATAATTTCTTCAGAGTTTTCAAAGTCTGTTCCTAATATGATTACGCTTCCTGATTTTGTATCTTTATAATGCATAATAGGGTAATTATATAAATTTCTCTTACCCAGCTTTTGGCTGTCAGAAATAATAAATCCCTTGAAACAGGCAATGCTGTTATGATATAAGTACCAGATTTTTCTTGCAACAATTCCTGTTCCGTAAATGTAAATTTCTGAGTATCGATAAATAAAATCTAGCAGCTCTTGTTCGGAAACAGCAAGATCCGGTATCCTTTTCTCTATACTTTTACATGCCAGATATCCATAATTTAATACATCTTCAAGTCTTATAGCTGTTCCATACAATCTATCTATATTCTCCAAAATGAGTCTTATATCATAATTAAACTTCTGTTTAATATAATACAATACTCGCAACATTGGCTCTCTTGAATAATATTGAGATGAAAAGCATCTTTTTTTTAAAATAGGAAGCTGTAATTCTTCAATACACCGATCTCCATTCAAATATACGTTATAATTTTTCGTATATACAAAGCTGCCATACTTATATCCCTTTTTAACTAAATAAGAAAACAATCCCACCTCAAAAAACGCATAAACATCAGAGATTTCCACACTATTGGAATCAATATTACTTTTCAAATATGTAAACAAATCTCCATTTAACAAAATACGCTTTTTAAAAACAAGAAAGTATGACTGAATGAAGCTCAAAAACTTTCCTTGCCGATAATCCAATCCCCAAAAATCCACCTCTTTTGTTTCCATTTTCTGAAAAACATTCTTAAATGGGATAAACGGACCATAAAAAGTATCATTGCACAATACAATCTCATCCCATTCCTTTATTCCTTCCTCCCCAAGAAAATGTACTATGGCATCTCGATATGCCCCTACATCAAATCCCTTGTTTTCCCGAATAATAATATGCTCCGTATATCCCTTTAATAGTTTTAAACTATCATTGTTTATGTGGCCATTGACGGTAATAATCAGCATATCTAGACATTTTGTCAAATCCGCAAGGACATATTCAACATATCGGTCTACGATTCCGTCTTTGTCATAAAAACAAAAAATTCCCAATCGCTTTAACATGATTTCTCATTCTCTTTTTCTTGTTTCTCTAGAGCCAACTCTCTATCATTTTTTTATAAGCGGTAACTAAATCTGTCTTTGCGGACCACCCTAAGCTCATTAATTTTTCTGTGTCCAGATAGAGATAGTGTTCTGGAGCGTAGTGTACAGCTTTTACTTTCTCGTCATGTATTGTTACACTAATCAAGTCATTTGCAATCTCGTTTTTTACAAGTTCAGCCATTTGCCTTATGGAGCAATATGTGGATTCATTTGCCGCATTATAGGCCTGTCCATTTACTCCCCTTAAAAGGACTGTCAAAATAGCGCTTGCCGCATCATAACTATAAAGATACATTCTTTCGCTTCTTCCAGGTGTATGGAGAACAATATCCCTTTTTTCTATCGCGCACCTGGCAAATTCCGCAAACACCCGATTGTCTGTATACTCTACCCCCGGCCCAAATGTCTGGGCCAACCGAACAATCTTTACCGGCACATCATATTCTTCAAAAAAGGAAACACAAATATTTTCAATCATCCTCTTGGACTCTGAATAACTGCTTCTCACCGACAATGGATCCATGTACCCTGTATCCGTTTCTTTTAATCTTTTTTTCTCGGTTATTTTTCCGTATACCTCCATACTGGACAAATAGACTACGGATTTCACCCTTTTTTTTATTGCGAAGTTCAATATATTCTCCGTTCCAATGATTCCTATATTAATTGTCTCCACCGGTTTTTTTACAAACTCCATACTGTCTGTTACGCTGGCGCCATGTATGATGTAATCGATTGATGGGGTTATTTCGATTTCCTTTTCCAGGACATTTCCTTCAACATATATTAGGTTTCCATTTAACCCATCTCTTTGAAATATTGCCTCAGCCTTTTCTCTGCTGCGGACAAAAGCATAAATCTTTATATTCAGGTCTGATTTGTTATCTGCATAAAGCAATGTTTTTATTACAGTCTGGCCAATCAAGCCGGTTGCCCCGGTAACAAACACAGCCTTGTTTTTTAAATCCTTTAGAATCCCAATATCTTCAAAGCAAGACAGACAGCTTTCATCTTCTATCATCTTATATACCCCATATCTGAGAATTCTCCTTTGCCTCTGTTATTGCTCGAAACAAATAAAAATCTATTGGTGTTGTTATCTTTATATTTTCTTTATTACCTTCTACCGTATGAAGCTTCCTTCCATAGTATTGGAAAAGACAGGCCGAATCAATAAAATCCCGTTTATTATCCCGAATCGCCTGCAAATGAATATGATAAAGATCTTGTGCAAAAAAACTTTGAGGTGCCTTTGCCATTCGACATTGATTTCTGTCAATCACATCATTCAAATACTCTTTTTTATCAACATAAATTATTGTTTCTATTGCTGGAGTAACTGTAATCGCAGATGCGTATTTTTTTACAGATTCAATGTTTCTCGTAATGGTTTCCTCATCTACCAGAGGACGCACTCCATCATGAACTAAAACTATAGTCTCCTTGTCCGTCTCTTCCCAACTGCAAATTTCTTTCAATCCTTTATACTGAGATTCCTGAGTATTTCTGCCTCCAGGTATAACAGCAACTACTTTTTTCAAATGGTAATGCTTAATTAATCTATTTAGGTACCCGATCCATTCCTCCAGACAGACAACAATGATTTTGTCAATCTCTAAATGATATTCAAAAATCTCCAACGTATAAATAATAATTGGTTTACCATGTAATTCTAAGAACTGCTTTGGCTTTGCACTGGAATTCATTCTTATTCCGGTTCCACCAGCAAATATTAATGCAACATTCAAGTTCGATCCTCCTATCCTCTGATATAACTTTCAATTTGATCCGCTACTTTTTCGCTGGCTTTTCCATCAAACACTAATTCTACACCCTTCTTAAGCTGCTCCATCATAATGAAATACTGATCCTCGTCAAAATTTATTATATTTTTTTCCAGCTCATCATTGTTTTGGGCAATTGGATATGGTAATTTTACATCAATTCCCGGTGTCATCTCTTTATTATTGGCAATAGGCCTCTGAGAATCTACAGAAAAGTTCCATGCCAAACTTCCTCGATCATTTATGTACTTCACAATGTCATCAGCATAAAGAAACACTGGCATATGTGTATAGCTGGCATCCATAGCCGCACTGGAATAATCAGTTATAAACGCATCCATAGCTGCTAATATCTCATACATATCATCTCTCTTGCTTACATCAATGACATGTTCTTTCAATCTTTCATCTCTATATTCTTCCATGCTTGCCGCTAATTGAGGATGTACCCTTAAACAGAGATACCATTCTCCTCCAAAACGCTTTCCCAAGTTATCTAAAAGCCGTTTAAAATCCAATGACCAATTCTCCGAGAAAATCCTCCTTTTCCCATTTGTAGAGCCCTCCCGAAACGTTGGAGCAAACATAACTACTTTTGACTCCAAAGGCAAGCCATATTGTTTTCTAAAATCCTCTTTACTCTTTAATCGATCTCCATATAAAATGTCGCTCCTGGGTGTCCCTGCTCTAAAAAAATGTCCGTCGTAAACCAATCCTTTTGGAAAAACTTCCTCACACCATTTCGAATCTACAATAATGTCGTCAATTAAATCAGAATCATTTTTACTCACAAGATATGCCATTTTAGAAAAGGCACTGCCTCTCCACAGTCCAATACTTTTAAAGCCGACAAACCCATGCCACGTATTAATATAATACTGTCCTTTCCTCTTACATGTACCGTAGGGTTTTCGATAATTATCAATCCATATTTTCGAGGTGGAGAGCCAATAGGCTCTGCTGAATAATGTGTTTGGTACCTTTTTGATGTAATCAGGAAATTCCTTTTTCACATCTGACACAAACCATACAAATTCATACTCTGGATTTCTTCTGTGAAGTTCTTCCACGATATATTTCGGATTACAGCCAAAACCGCCTTTTCCTTCAAAGGTGCAGACACTGATTCTATTCCTTTTGATCGGAAAGATCCGGCAAAACACAAAACATAGTTTATTTCCAAATGCTTTTAATTTGCGATACCGTATATAGTTTTTTTCCTTCATTCCCGTGTCTAACCTTTTCTATAAATACCGCTCCGGCTCGTTCAAAATAATATCCGTTATCCCTTGAGCTTCCAACGGCGCAAGATCAAGCTGTGTCCCTGTCGGTTTTTCCGGATACAAGTGCCCCGTCATCCATGCCCGCACCGAATACCCTTCCACCCGTTCTCTGGGCAGATCCATCCCTCTCCAAAAGGGATGCAGCGCATTCGCACCTAACCCCTTCAGCTTAAACAGGCAATCGGAGACTTTTCCATCTAAGACCGCAATTTCCGCCTTTGGCTCCAGTCTGCGAATCTTCTCCAGGGACAGGGCATAAAAGGATGAATACACCACCTGATCTGCCCCTCCTTTTTTATGTACCAGCTCCACAAGCTTCTCTTCTATGCCTGTGTAAGGAAAGACGCTGGTTTTCAGCTCAATATTAAGCTTCAAACCTGTTTTCAGCCGTTCTGCTACCAAGTTAAAAACCTCTTCCATAGTAAGAATCGTCTGGCTTGGCCCCTCATCCGCGTAAATATGCAGCCTCTTCAGCTCAGAAAGGGTATAATCCTTAACAAATCCAATCCCTTCGGTAGTCCGATCTACTCTCTCATCATGAATTACCACCAACTCCCCATCTCTGGTCAGCTGGACATCCAACTTGATTCCTGTAAGGTCCTTTAGCTCCAGGGCCTTCTCAAAGGCAAGCTGTGTATTTTCCGGATACCGCTGGCTGCAGCCTCTATGCGCCCATATTTTCATCTGTTCGGTTCTCCGCCTTCATAAATTTCTCCATTATATCTGCCAAAGCAATGGATTCACTGCGGGTCAGTTTAAAATTATCCTTGTTGCTCTTATTGATCATATAGAGGAAATTGCTGATCTCATACCGTAGTCCATCCCCCAGAAAGATCTCCGAATATCTGTCCACCCGGTTTGCTTCCTCATAGTGAACTTCAAAGTATGTAGTTTTCCACCATGGCGCTTCTGCCACAATATACCCTTTTGTACCAGCTATCAGAAGCCGGCCATCCGCCTTTACTCCCAGACCACAGGTAGCCGTGGCCACCCCAGTGGGATACACCAGAGAAGTTTTCGTGAAAAGATCCAACCCATTCTCTCCCCGGATAGTGTCAAATCGAAGCTCCTGGAAGTCTGTGCCAAACAGCTTTAATATTGGCAGAAGAACATAGCTTCCCAGCTCCGTAAAGCTTCCTCCATAGGTCTGATCCGTAAGTTCTCTAGTATTTACCTTCTCAAGCTTGGTAAAGCATGCCTCCACATTTCGAATACTACCAATGCTGCCGCTGCAAGCAATTCCCAAAAGCTTGTTAAAACCGGGACAATAGGCAGTCTTGATCTCCTCGAATAAAATAAGTCCCCGTTCCCTGGCATAGACAAATACCTCCTCTGCCTGATCCTTTCGCAGTACCATGGGCTTTTCGCAAAGAACATGCTTTCCGTGTTCTAAAGATGCCTTAATATACCCATAATGTGTTTCATGAGGGGAGGCAATATAGACAACATCAACAGCAGAAAAGAACTCCTCCAGGTTTGTATAGGCTTCAATCTCCCATCGCTTTGCAAATCTTAATGCACTTTCTGTGTGCGGATTATATACCCCCTGTGCACTGACCCCACTGACCAACTTGGCCTCTGGAATAAACCGCTCCGCAATCCTTCCCGTGCCAATGATTCCAATTCTCTGAATGGGTCGATTTCTCTCTCTGAGCATAGTGCTGGAAACATTTTTGGTCCGATCCAAATATATTACCTGGCAGTAATCTTTGAGATAATCAAATTCTCCCACCCAGTCCGATCCCACAGTGAAAATATCAATTCCATATTTCTTTATATCGCTGAATTTTTGTCCAGCATTTTCCTCAATAATAATCTCATCTGCAAACCCTGTCTTTCTGACATTTTCTATACGTGTCATTAGACTGTCTATGACATTAAACTTTCCCCTGGTCTCATCATAAGCCTCTGTTGTCACCCCCACAATGAGATAATCCCCCAAGGCTTTTGCTCTTTGAAGCAGCCGATAATGTCCCTCATGGAAAAGGTCAAAGGTACCATATGTAATTACTTTTATCATGCTGGCCTTTCCTCCATACTTCAAATTTTACTCCTTACAAACCTGTGGATCTTTTCTCCACTGCTACCGTCGCTATTAGCCGCCAACTGCCTGTAAGATGCCAGCTGTCTCTCCTTATCAAAGCTCGCTCCTGCAAGAGTCCCTCCCAAAAGATCCGAAAGAGTATTAAAAGCATTTTCCGAGCAGGCATACTGAAGCCACTGGGACTGCTCCCAAAATCCGGGCTCATGCCCCCGCAATTCTGTCTTGTCAAAGGCTACTTCTATCTCCTGACATTCGTTCCCTTCAAAATCCACCCGGTAGAGCTTTCTGTCATAGACAGAAAACAAACGGTATTCCCTGACTTCTCGTCCCTCCATAAAGCATCCCAGATATCCTTTAGCCCAGCAAGTAAAGTACCCGTTCTTCGGCTGCTCTGGCTGTTCTATGGGAGGCACCCACTGTGTTGCTTCTCCTGTCTCTTTATTCAGACAGACATACTGATTTCCCCAGCAGGGAGAAAGATACACATAATTTTTATAAAATACAGCACTTCCAAAGGGCCGATCTAAACACTCAAATCCATAGGTAGCATGGCGACATATAAACCCTTTTGGAAAGGCCGAATACTCCCGCGCCTCTCCTGTTTGGGGGTTCCACCGGGTCACCTTATCTCCGGTAAAGGGTAACAACCAGAACTCCCCGGCCTCCGGCGACAAAACCATACCCAAATATCCCCCGGCCTCCTCTATGGAAACAGCTATTAAACGCCATTCTCCAGTCTCTCCGTGAATCTCCAGCACATGTCCGTCTATGGGAGAGGCCAAATACAGATTCCCATCCTTCACACCTACCCCGCCGCATCGACGCTCTCCTTCCACGGCTCCAATAAACATATTTTTGTCTATATCAAAATAGAGAACCTCTCCCTTTTTTGTATCATAACGAACAATGGCTGGATATTGATTCGGAATCAAAAACAGATAACTCCCTACAACTGCCGCCGAATAGAAGGCTCCCTGTTGTTCTACCAAAGGCTCCAGCTGTATCCGCTTCTCTATTCCTTGCTCACCAATTACCAAAATATCCTGAGCATTGATAGGAAACATATAAGCCTTCCCATCTATGAGAGCGGGACCGCCATAATAACCTCCGGAAGCATAGGAGGACAAATCACTAAAATACCGAAATGTCTCCTCATCATTGTGAGCGCGATACAGCTTATTTCCCTGCGTCAAAATCCAGGAATCCTCCTCCATACAGGGAATCCCCTCTCTCACTCCACTTATAATCGGAAATCCCCTGACAATGGCTCCTCTCCAGTCCTCATTCTCCGGAGCGGTGCAAATATTATTATCTAATATAAATAGGGGCTTCCCCGCCATCCCAAACAAAGAGGTAACCGAGGTGCCCGCATCCCCGATATAAGCATCGCTAAGGGCGATGGTATTGGAAATATCCGGCGTATCATCATAGATTCCCAAATCCTTCCGGATAAATTCCTCCCGCAAGGCATCATAATATGGCTTATAGGTCTTTCTCATGGATTCAAAGGTGGATTCCATCAAAGGATGGGGGCGCCATAAAAGACATGCATCCTTTCGGCCAGCAAAGCAGCGAAACACATACTTCATCTTTTTCAGGAATTGCTCTGTATTCCCCAGCATCCCATTAAGACTGGTATTATAAAAATAAACCTTCCGCCCCTTCATTTTCTCCTTCCACGCCTCTGGCGGCTTTGGCGGATTCTCGCACATTCGCATCACCCGGTCAAATTTTGGAGACCCTAAGGGGACAAGCTTCTCGGCCGGTAAGGCAGGATCAAAGAACTTGCGGTATTTCTCCGCCTGAATAATTATGTAATCCGCATAATAATATGCAGGGCAGGAGGCCTGGCCCTCGCTCATTCCTCCGGTGGTAGAATAATAAGGAATATATACCAGACACTCTGTATATTTTTTCAGTTCACTGGAGTAAAATTCCGGTGATACACTTGTAACATAGTTTGCATAATCATAGGGATTGTGAATATACACCACATCCGGCCTTCTCTCCTGTAAGGCGTAAGCTCTGAAATGCGTGATGGGCACATAGTCTGGAAACTGTTCTCCCTCATAATGGCACTTTCCCAGCATCCCATTAGGCTCCCTGTCATAATAGGGAATGGGTACAACATAGGCGTCACAGTCCGGGTCCCTGTCAGCCGCCTGCCAGACACTTTCCATAGAATCCCACATGGACGCTTTATAAGGAAGGAACACCATCTCGTAGCGCACCTTTATGTCATTTTTTACGCTGTTTTCAATCTGAATCAAAGCCTTTCGAAGCCGTTTGTACTCTTTATTCACATAAAATTCCTGACCCGCGGTCAATTTCTCATGAATTTCATAAATAAGCTCGCAATAATCCTCCAAAAGCGGAACCGTGGGGCCCCCTTCTCCATCCGTATTTTCAATAAGATTTCCCAGCCCTACAGCACCTTCCTGGCACTGGGCCAGCAAATCCATGGCCGGCTGAAGCTCTTTATTTTCAATCAGCCTCCTAATTTCATCATGCGCCTGACTGAGAAGCTTTAGGAAATCCTCTGCCTGCTTTTTCTGGGCCTTTCTCATATTCCTTCCTCATCCTTCTGCTAGATAACAAGATATAAATAAGGTATATTGGTCATCCTTGTCAGATGATGCGGCTCTTTACCGCTTCGCTCCCCGGTACCTCACGGTTTCCCGTGTTCCCGGGGTCTTGGCCTACCCAATGCGCAGGGCCGAAAGCCTCCGGCTGCCTGCCTTCTAATGCCGTTCTTATTTTTTATATCAGGAACACACCTCCCAGTCCGGAAATCTTTCCCGGTAAAACCCTGGCTTATGGCCGGAATTTATCTGAATTGTGGTTCTATTGAACAAATCAGGAATGTTCTTTTTGGGCATATGAATTCCGGTTCACAGTTCTTCCGGTTTGCCCACGGTTTAATACATTTCTTGCGGTGTTTGTCTTTTCTTCTTCCCGGTATCCACAGCACTTACAGGTAAACATCCCCTTTTCCTTCTGACCCAGGGCTCCACAGCTGCTGCATTCTCTGCTGATATCCTTTCCCAAGACTTCCACCAACTCCACCGACTGCTCCCTGCACTTTAACTGCAGGCGCTCCCTTATATAGCCCCTTGGCCAAAGGGCAATGCCGCTATTGATTTTCCTGTTAAGGCCGCCGGATTGTCCCCGGGGAAGCTTAACCATGTAGACAATCTGAGGCTTTTCCTCCTGAAAAAAACGGTTCAGCTCCTGATTGATATAGCTGTGCAGCTGCTCTGTATACCGTCTCTTTTTTGCCTGATACTTCTTTCTTCCGGAATTGGCTGCACAATTTCGGTGATAGCTGGCCTGCTGTCCCCGGATCCATTCCGTATATTCCGTCTGAAAATCTCCCAGCCTTTCACCATAAGGATGTCCCTTGTCCGTGGTTAGCATGGTAAAAACCCCCATGGACAGGCCCACTTGGTTTACATAATCTTTATGCCTGCGAACTGCCACGGCAATGGGCACATCAATCTCCAGCCTCGCCTCCTGTGGCTTCAATTTTATATACAGCTGGCTCTTATAGGAATTTCCATCTGTCAAAGCAACAAAAACGCGTTTTCTGGCCTCCTTGGTAGAAATATAAATCCCCACATGCTTTCCATTTTCCCCATAACGATACGCCCGCTCAGAAATAGCAAAGCCCTTGGCCGCTTCTGTCTGGGGCTTTACGTGATATTTACGCACCTGTCTGCATAAATACCGGTTCAGCCGTTCCTCATCCACTCCTTGCATAAGATTCTCATACTGTCTCTGGATCTCTCCGGGAAGCTTTGGCGACTTTTGATTTAACACTGCCTCAAAAGCATTCGGTACCCGCAAAAGGAATCGAAGATAATGTTTCTCCCCCTCCGTAAAGTTTTCATTTTTGCCAACAAGCTCCAAAACCTTGGTCTTTGTCCGGCTCCACTGGCTTTTAATCTCACCCAAAGCCTCAAAGATAGCCAAATAAAAGTAGACTGCCGGAAGCCCCAGCTCTGCCCGAAATCCACTTTTTGTCATTTCATTTTGCACCGTATAGCCCGGACAAATTTTGTCCAGGCTACCGATTCCACCATATCGGGCATATACGTAATTTTTCACCTTGCAGTAATCCACCGCAATTTCCTGCAATTTTTCCATATCCTTTGCCGGGATCGGAAGCTTGCTATACTGATGTGTGGTTTTGCATAGAGTCTCTGCAGGCATTTTCGATTCCTTTACCAGGCTATCCCAAGAATTATCCGGAAAATTTTCGCAGATTATCTTCATCTGCGAAATGGGGAAGTATTTCCTTGCAAAGGCTTTATCTCCTTTTAGCTTTGACCCATAAGCTGACCATAAATAACCGATAATGAGTTCATATGCTGGCGCTTTATTTCTGTTGTTGGATGTACATAACGATTTAGAGTGATTTTTACATCAGAATGTCCGAGAATCTCACTGAGACTTTTAATGTCCACACCATTACTAATACAATTTGTCGCAAAAGTATGTCGGAGAATATGAAAATTTTTCTTTTTTACCCCTGCAGACTGTAAATATTTCTGAAATTTATTCTGATAGGTCCTGGGCTCCATAGGTTTTCTTCCTTTGATCACATATCCCTCCTGATGGTTCCAATATGGAAGCAAAAGCTTTTCCAATTCATCAGAAAGGGGAATTTTTCTTCGGGAAAAGCAGCTTTTAGGAGAACCCTCCAAGAGAATGGTTTTGGCCCGCCCACCTTCCACAGCAATTCTCTGCACTGTTGCATTTATGTACAGAAGATGTTCTTCAAAATCCACATCCTGCCATTTTAGGGCGCAGAGCTCTCCCAGACGAAGCCCTGTAGAAATACAAAGCACAATTCCCAGCTTATAAATATCCATTTCCTGATACAAGTACTGCAAGAGCCTGGCCTGCTCCGACTGGTTTAAAACCTCTACAGGTTTTGTTCCGGTTTTATACCTTGGGATAGAATAGGGAGACAGACTGACTGAATAATGAGAAACCGCATAAGAGCGAATCTGATTCAGTACGCAGGAAATGCTCTTCTGTAAACTGTCTGAAAGTGGAATTGTTCTTTTTTGAAACAGATCTGTCAGAAGTTCATAATCCCATTCTGAAAAAGCTACTCTTCCCAATACTGGACAGAGGTACTTTTCATAGATCATGCGATATTTTGTATAGGTAGCATGCTTTTTTTCACTTCGAACCATGGCTAGCCATTCCTCTGCCACCTGGCTAAAGCGGATTTGTGAACCATTAAGTGTTCTTTTTTCCATGGCCTCCCAACTAAGCTTTGCAGAGGATAATTTTACTTTTACTTCTCCGTAGCTTTTTGCATATACGGAACGCTGTAAATTTTTTCCGGTTTTTGCCTCCTGCACATAGTATCGACCTTCCCAACGGCCATCTTTCCTTTTTCTTATGTTTTCTCCTCGTCTGGGCATCGTTCCTTCCTTTCTGACCATCTTTTTGACCCTAAATAGGGGAGAGTTTTGTCTGAATAATAGATTTTTTCGCGAATTAGTATTCATTTTATACAAAATTCTCCATCCTCCCTGTCATTGACAAGTCCCTACTCTGGAAGTATAATTGTTTTTGATGGAAGAAGCCAAGAGCTACTGTGGGCGAAAAGCCAGGTTTTTACTTATGTTTTTGGAATTTCCGTCGTAGTATTAAATGTATTCTAAATGGTATCCCCATTTCGCAGATGAAGATAATCTGCGAAATTTTCTCACAATTTCCACCCATTCAGCAAATAAAAAATACCGGCCTTTCCACCAACAGACTTACATCTGTCACTGGCGCAAAGCCGGTATTTCTTTTACTACTGCTATTTTGCTAAAAGCTATTTTAAAATTTCTCTTAAAAGCTCCATCAGCTTGGGAATATCAATGGGTTTTGCAATATGTCCATTCATGCCCGCCTCAAGAGCTGCCTTTCTGTCCTCATCAAAGGCATTGGCCGTCATTGCAATAATAGGAAGATTGGCAAGCTCCTCATTTCCCAGAGCCCGTATCTGCCTTGTAGCCTCATGCCCGTTCATAATGGGCATTTGAATATCCATTAAAATCAGATCATACTGCCCGGGCACAGCATTTTTGAGCTTTTCCACAGCCACCGCCCCATCATCGGCCACATCCACATAAAATCCGGCCTCCTGCAAAATCTCCACGGCAATCTCCTGATTAAGCTCATTATCCTCCACCAGGAAAATCTTTTTTCCTGCAAAAGAAACCTCCTCAGAAATGCCACTTTCCGCGGCCCGCACTATAAAGGGCGCCTCCAGAACTTCTCTGAGCTCTGACAGGAAAATTGGCTTGGAACAGAAGGCGGTAACTCCTGCATTCCTTGCCTCCTCCTCAATGTCTGACCAGTCATAGGCAGTCAGAATAATAATAGGTGTATGTTCTCCGATAATCCCCCGGATCCGTCTCACCACCTCAATGCCATTCATATCCGGCATCAGCCAGTCAATGATAAATACCGCATATTCGTCATTCTGCTCCCCCGCCAGCCTGACACGAAGCACCGCCTCTTTTCCGGAGGTAGTCCAGTCCGGTCGCATACCAATGGTAGCAAGCATTTTGGTAACACTGGAACAGGTGTCAAAATCATCATCCACCACCAGAGCTCTTAAATCCTTCAGCTCCGGAATCACCTCCTGGGTCACAGGCCCGGAGCAGGTCCTAAGCTTAAGGGCAACTGTAAAGGTGCTCCCCTTTCCCTCTTTGCTGACTACAGAAATGGTCCCTCCCATCATATCCACAATATTCTTGGTAATTGCCATGCCAAGGCCTGTTCCCTGAATTCCGCTGACCGTGCTGGTTCTCTCTCTCTCAAAAGCTTCGAACACATGTTCCTGGAATTCCTGGCTCATGCCAATGCCAGTGTCCTTCACCTGAAATTCATAGGATGCCTGCCCATCTAATGCATTCCCCTTTTGCAGAATGCGAACGCTGACAATTCCCCCGGGCTTGGTGAACTTCATCGCATTACTCAAAAGATTTAAGAGCACCTGATTGAGCCTGAGCTTATCGCATAAAACATGTTCATTTACCACATCCGCAGTATCAATATAAAACTCCAGCTGCTTGGCCGTTACATCCGCCTGCACAATGGTCTTTAAATCGTGCATGATCTCCGGAAGAGAGGTTTCCTTTTCCTCAATTTTTACCTTTCCGCTCTCAATACGGCTCATATCCAGCACATCGTTAATAAGGCTTAGGAGATGATTACTGGAGGTGGTAATTTTTCCCAGATAATCCTGCACCTGCTCCCGGTTATCAATGTGGGTGGCCGCCAGAGAGGTAAAGCCTATAATGGCATTCATAGGGGTCCGAATATCATGGGACATATTATTCAGGAAGGTCGTCTTGGCCCGATTAGCATGCTGAGCCGCAGCCAGGGCATCCTGCAAATCAATGCGCTGTCTCTCCAGCTTCTCCTCCATCTTTTTCTCATCGTCAATATCCAGAAAAAGTCCCACAAAGCTAATAGGCGATCCATCCTCACGTCTGGACAGCCGGCCCGCCGCGTGGAACCATCTCCACCCGGCATGTCTGGTAAAAAGCCGGTATTCCACATCAAAGGTTTTCTCTCCGCTATAATCCCTAACTGTATCCCAGTAGGAATTTAAAACCCACTCCCTGTCCTCATGATGGAGCAGAGCAGACCAGGATTCCAGCATATTGGGAAACTCTTCCTCCCCCCTATATCCCAACATTTCCCGAAACGTCTCTGACCAGGAGCAGGAAATCATCTCCTCCTTTTCATTAAACTCCATGCTCCAGAGACCAGCCCCCATAGCTGCCTGGATGTTTTCCATGGCCGCCTGCTCCCTCTCAATCTGGGCATAAGCCTCCCGTATTCTGTTTCCGTCTGCCTTTTCCTGCTCCAGAAGAATTCTTGCACTCTTCCTGGACTGATGAATCAGAGCCAGAAACACCCCCAGCATAGCTAAGGCCGTAATAACGATCTGAATAATGTTCCGGCGCATCATACCGGAGCTGATAGAACTAATCTGGCTGCTGATCACATTGTCCTGGATAAGAATCGTCAGCATCCAGTTTGTTCCCTCTACCGGTATATAACAAAGATCCTCTGGAATCCCTTCATAATGGAAGGAAACCTGCCCTCGCCTGCCCTCCTCAAAGTCCAGTTTCAGCTGCTCATAGCTGGATCCTTCCTTCATCTGCGCATCCTGCAGGGCCGAGAGAAGATTCTTTCCCGCTGTTAAATATCCAAAATCATCATTGGTCAGACTCTCTCCGTTGCGATGGTACAGATTGCAATAGGTCTCATTGTCACTGGCCTGCAGGGTGAGAGAGCTCAGCATCTCATTGATGTTGATCTGAATAAAACACATCTTTATCTGGATACCCTGAAAGATAACATTCTCCACAGGAATGGCAAGAACTACCTGCTTTTTTACTCCATAGAGGTTGGATGTGCTGATTACCCGATCCTGAATTTCCTCTGTGAGAAAACTATATCCATTTAAGTCCGGCACCGTGCTGTGATCCGTATAGACCATTCCCTCTTCGTCCACCAGGGCAAACTCATCCACGCCATACAGCTTCTTCACCTTTCCCAGAAAACTGCGCAGTGTGTCCTGGGATTCCAGATCCGAAGGCTCCATTATAGCCAATGCATTTTCCATATATGTAAAGTTGGTTTTCAGCTCCTCAGAGACCACCTGGGCCCTCCGCCCGGCCAGCTCCTCCAGATAAAATTCACTGACTCTGGTAACTGCCTGTTCCGTGCTGATTCTCGCAGCCCCCGTGGCCCAAATCGTTGTGAGAAGAAGCACTACTGCAATGATTGTCCCGCCCCAGATGGCAAAAGCAACCGTTTGCTTTCTTTGATTATCTCTCATCCCCTTATGCTGTATTCCATCCATTTCCCATTTCCCATTTCCACCACTTTTACTTAGTTTCGTCAAAATGACTACTTCTAGTATATCATGAATTTTGAAGATATCCTATATCCTTTTTCTAAAAAGTGTGGGGAAAGAAAATAAAGAAAATAAATCTACCACCTTTTAGAAAAGGCACTGTAGTAAAACAAATGTACTTTTTACAACTGTCTACAGGATTGCAGGCACAAAAAAGAGAAACCTTGTAAATTCAAGGTTTCCCTTACTTTTCCTCAAAGCTGCTGACGGAAATCGGACCGTTTACCAAATCCTCTTTTTCTCTGTAAAATCAACGTTTTTACCATTTTGCTTTGATTACCTTTGATTATTTTTTGATTACCTTGATGCAAATTCAGGAATAATTAGACTTTACACTTTGAATGTGATATACTATATTTTATTAATAACCTAGCAATCACAAAAAGGAGCATGATTACGATGGCATTAACAAATGAAGATTTGCTGGCAATCTCCCAATTGCTGGATACTAAATTAGATTCAAAGCTAAGATCTGAATTACAACCAGTAAAGGACAGTATGAGAGATATCAAGTTACATCTTGAAAATGTAACAGATAGAAACATCCATTTACTTGCTGAAAATTATGTGCCAGCAGCTAAACGTTATGAAAAAGCATCCGCAGAGATTGAGGCACTGCAAGCTGATATTGAAATTATGAAAAGAGTAATCGCAGAGCATAGCGAAAAACTACAAAAAATTTCATAATCTAACTATTACATAATCATCGCTGAAAAAAGTGTAAAGTCTATTGAATTATCAAGGGCTTTACACTGTTTTATTTTTTGAGGTTACCATGGCAAAATACAAAAATGAGTTGACAGCAGATTTTACACTTTGGTCTACACCAGAAAATACGACGATGAAGGCTGGTCATCCGAATCCCCGTCTATGGTACTTCCAGCCGAGATCTGGAGCAAAAAGTTGGAGAAATAAAAACAGATTTAAAAAGGACAGCTATACACATCTTGTCCCAAGTGAACAAGCCAGGCAATTCCCCTGAAACCAAGCGCAGAATAGCCCTAACCGTAAAACAAATTTTGAGGCAGCCATTGATGACGGATTGCTTTACAAAAATGTGGCAAGAACGTTTGTTTGTCTATTTTTTCACCCCTTAGAGAAAGAAAAAACCTTGAAAAATCAAGGTTTTCTCAAAGCTGCTGACGGGAATCGGACCCGTGACCTCCGCACTACCAATGCGACGCT